>JABIQN010000083.1 GCA_018699395.1 Gammaproteobacteria bacterium | reverse complement strand
GTCCGAGCTCTTGAGTTATGCGCCGAAGAAGCTCCTTCGGCCGACTCTCAACCGTAATATCAGACTGAGCAAGCCACGTCTTGAGGCCCTGGTTTTGCAGTCGGCCGGCCGATATAGGCGGCAACAAAACTACTGCGGCGTTTTTGTCATATGATACGTTCATTCTGTGGCGCAGATGTTAAGGGAAGCGCGTTTGAAATTCACAAGAGAATTGGTCGGCACACTCACGATCCAAAGTGTTAGCTCTGACGGTATCCTCATAAATGACCGGCTTTGGTCGGAAACGGTCGCGCTAACGACCCAAGAAATCATAGAAAATTGGCCACCTGTCATGATCTCTGAATTGACCGAGGCGCATTTCTCCATGCTCCTCGAGCATAGGCCAGAACTCATCGTGATCGGGACAGGAAAAGACGGCGAATTCCCACCGCGTGAATTAATGTTCGCGTTCGCGCGACGCGGGGTCGGGCTCGAGCTTATGGATACAGCAGCTGCTGCCAGAACTTTCAATGTGCTTGCCGGCGAAGGCCGCCATGTGGCCGCCGTCCTATATCTAGACTAATCCAAAATAGCGTCACCAAAAATTCCTTTCTACCCCTCCATCCCAAGAGCTGAATAGACATCAGACGTTTAGCTCGTCGAGCTATCTCGCTGGCAGATGCTGTCGCGGGTTTACCGGCTTACCATTACGTCTAATCTCAAAATGTAGTCGCGGCTTGCGTTCCGGTCCGTCCCCCATGGTCGCTATTTTCTGGCCTTTTATTATTTGATCGCCCTCTTTGACCAGCAGCGACGCGCTATATCCATAGGCACTAAGGTAGGTGTCATTGTGCTTGAGGATGATGAGTTTGCCATAACCGATCAGCCCACTGCCCGCATAGGCCACTCGACCGGATGCCGCAGCATAAATGGCCTGCCCCGCTTTGCCATTGATCAGCACACCAGTGCCAGTGCCCGGTTTTGCACCGAAACTAACATTGACTCGCCCCTTAGTAGGCCACAACCACTTCGGCGCAGGCTGCGAAGGAATGGAGGGCAACGGCTTCGACTGGCGAGTCGACTTCGAGGCGGGACTCATGGCTTCACCATTACTTACACCTGAACCATAAAGTCTTAATATCTGGCCAGGATAGATTAGCGAACCGTCACCCAGCCTATTCCACCGCGCGATGTCTTGCGTACTCTTGCCATAACGCCAGCTAATCGAGAACAAGGTTTCTCCCTTGCGAACGATATGCGTCTGGCTCTGATACGAATATTGGCTTCCGCAGGAAGCCAGCAGAAATGCGCAAAGGACGATAATGAGTAAACGTGACTTCATTGTCCTCGTAGCATAAGCCATCCGATGACTGTAATGGCAATCACGACTGCTGCCCAACCAATTCGCTCGACGTATTTGGTCAAAGTATCTTCAAATCGTTGCCCTCCGACGCGCACGAGTCCGGCGACCAGAAAGAATCGTCCAGCCCTGCCGATGACCGAGGCAATAATAAAACCTGGAAGATTCAGTACGACTACGCCGGCCGTGATCGTGAAAATCTTATAGGGAATTGGCGAGAATCCGACGACAAATACAATCCATACGCCATAGTCATCGAGCCATTGCTTGCTAATCTCATAGCTTCCCCAATAATGAGACTCGCGCAGCCACGGTTCGATCGTATCGAAAAGTCCGTAGCCGATTGCGTAACCGGCGACGCCACCGAGAACCGAGAAGAGTGTCGCGATCCCAGCCAAGTGAATCCACCGCTCGCGCTTGGCTAACACCATAGGTGCTAACATCACATCGACCGGAATCGGAAAGAAGGATGACTCTGCGAAACTCATGGCGCCGAGGTAGTACTCGGCGTAACGGTGGCGTGACCATTGCATCACACGCTCATACAAAGAACCGAATAGCTTCATTGGGCGCTTAATATTAAATAATTAGAATTAACTATAATGTATAACATATTGATTAATTATATATTATTTATCTTTAACCAAAGGAACAAAGCTTACCGACCCGAGTGACACCTGCTCAAAACGATCCGGGTGATTCACGACCATCGTCAGGTCCTGCTCCCCCTTAGATCCTATCGGAATGATTAGTCGCCCTCCCGGCGCCAGTTGTAGCAACAGCTTCTCTGGCATGCTCGATGCAGCGGCGGTGACAATGATGCCATCATAGGGGCCGTATTTGCGCCAGCCTTCCCAGCCGTCACCTAGGCGAAACTGGACATTGTAAATATCGAGCTCTCGCAGCCGCTGGCGGGTCTTTATTAGCAATTCTCGAATTCTCTCTACGGTGTGTATCCTCTTCACTAAAGGTGCAAGTACTGCGGTTTGGTAGCCACAACCAGTGCCAATTTCGAGCACACTTTCACCCTCGAATCCAGCCAGCAGCGCCTCAGTCATCCGAGCAACAATAAACGGCTGGCTAATCGTTTGTCCAAGACCAATCGGCAAGGCCGTGTCCTCATAGGCCCTACTTGCCAGTGCTTCATCAACAAACAGATGCCGAGGCACATTTTTAATCTGATTCAGTACAGCATCAGAACGAATCCCCTGATCAATAAGGCGCTGCACGAGCCGGTCTCGCGTCCGCGCAGACGTCATACCTATACCCTGTCGAGACCTGGACACCTATTCAGGCCCCAACCAGTCCGACAGGTCCTTAACAGCGCTGTGTCGTGTCAAATCGACCTTTAGTGGCGTGACGGACGCAAACCCTTGCTCGATCGCATGAAAGTCTGTGCCCTCTTCTGCGTCCTGAGCCTCGCCCGCAGGGCCGACCCAATAGATTGGCCTGCCATAAGGATCCATGTCTGTAAAAATCTGCTCTGACTTACGGCGAAATCCTAGGCGCGTCGCCCGTACACCCTTTAATTCGGCAGCGGGAATGTTCGGCACATTGAGATTAAGGACCACATCGGAGGAGAGTGGCGCTCGCTCGATCTTCAGTGCGAGCTCGACCGCAACGGCAGCTGCCGTGTCGAAATGCATCAATTTATTGCCAACCAGCGAAACCGCGATCGTGGGCAGCCTAAGAAAGCGCCCCTCCATAGCCGCTGCGACAGTGCCGGAATAAATAACGTCATCCCCTAGATTTCCGCCATGATTAATCCCCGAGACCACGAGATCGGGCTCGTAATCCAAATATCCTGTCAGCGCCAGATGCACGCAGTCTGATGGCGTGCCATCAACTTTATAGCGATTCGACGCCACCTCTGAGATCCGCAGCGGGCTTCTTAATGTGAGCGAATTACTAGCACCGGACCGATTTCGATCCGGCGCAACGACCACTACATCAGCAACCCGTTCGAGCGCCTCCGTCAGAACATTAATGCCCTTGGCGAGGTACCCATCGTCATTACTTACAAGGATTTTCATTTTTTTGTAACAGCCATTCTTGCGCTTGAATGTTGGACTATAGGATCGTGCTCACTATACTCAATGTTTACCGTGCACCATAGCCTCAAAGATTTAGCCGTGACCGACGAAGACAAAGATGCGTTTCAAAAAGCGATGACCGGCGCAAAGCTACTTAACGCTGAAGTACGCGTACCCGATCACAAGCCGAAGCCCAAGCCGAGGGCAAAGTTCGCCCGCGCCGATGAAGAAGCAGCCTTACTTGAAAGCCTCGAGGACGATATCGACAGCCTTGAACACGGTCATGGTGGTGCTCTGCACTTTCATCGCCAGCATGTCGGGCGTCGCACCATGCGCAAACTGACAAGAGGCGGTTTCAGTGTCCAAGCAGAAATCGACTTGCACGGCATGACCCTTGCGGAAGCAAAACCGAGACTAAGGGACTTCGTTCAATACAGCGCCGATCAGAATCGCTTATGTGTGCGCGTCGTGCATGGCAAAGGACTCGGTTCCGGAGAGCGAGGTCCGGTTCTAAAAAGTGCCGTGAATGCCTGGCTGCGAAAATGGGGCAATGTGCTCGCATTCGTATCCACGCGGCAAGTCGATGGCGGGACTGGGGCTGTTTACGTATTGTTACAGCGGGACTAAGCACCACCAGTTTCAGACTCCATGCTTACCATGAAAGCCACGCTCTCTCCCGATGACCTTCCATCTTTTAATTAGTGCTCTGCCTATCGGCCTTCTACTGTTTTTTCGCGAACGATAAATATATTTACAAAATGATTCACTTTTGGAAGTACATGGGCGAAAACCTTCATTCCTTCACACTGACATTCGCCGGCGGTTTGAAACCGATAGCCAGGAGCAACGTCGCGATGATGGAGATAGCGATCGGGATTAGGAATAGAGACTGAAAATCGATAACACCGTTTTTGGTGAATACACTCTGGATGAGCCAAGGGCCGAAGCTGTATGCGAGCAATGGACCACCGCCAAAAATCATCACATTAAAGAGACCCTGGGCGCTCGAGCGAATGTCTGCGGGGCAGAATGCATCGACGAAGATATAGACACTGGCAAAGAAAAACGCGTAACAGACACCGTGGAGAAGATTGATAGTGACGATCAGCCACGTCATCTCAGGCAGCAAGGCATAGACACCAAAGCGAATAATGTAGGCGGAAATGCCGACCATCATCGTCGTTTTCCAACCGAGCTTCTTCAATACCGTTCCGAGCACAAGCATCGTCGCTATCTCGGCGACCTGACCAATACTCATGGCTGGCATAATCCAGTTTGCTGGAATGCCGACTTGCTCACTACCAAGGAAAACAGGCGTCCAGTTGAACTGTAGATGTTGAACGAATGCATCTGCCAATGTCGCAATCCAAAGGATCATAATGAAGGGATGCTTCAGCAGCTTGATCGCTTCCAGCCATGCCGGTTTATCCTTGCCTTCGTCTTTCTGGGCGGGCGTATGCGGCAGCGCCAATGAATGGACGGCGAGCACAAGACTCGCGATACCAGCAATACGAAATGTCCACGGTATGACATCACGTAGCGCATCGCCGGCCAGCCCAGAGCTCAATGCCATACCGACCAGCTCGATGATCCCTTCCGGTTCGGCGGCCTGGACCATCTCCCAGTCGACAAAAATAAAGACGAACGGCCATGCTGCAGCGATCCAGCCGACCGTGCCGCCCATTCGGATCGGGCCGAATTCTGATACTGGGTTCCGCATATGTGCAAATGCGATCGAGTTCGTGATCGACATCGTTGGCAAGTAGAAGAGGCAGTACACCCACATGAGGACCAGAAACATCCAAAAATTCGTGGTCATGGATATGCCGATCAGTGCGACACCACCGACCAAGTGACTGAATGATAGAAACCGCTCCGCCGCAAAATTTTGGTCGGCGAACTGGTTGCCAAAGAATACGCTGATGATGGCTGCAACCGGGAACGCATTCAGGATCCATGACTGCTCGAACGGCGTATAGCCGAGCATGGGTAAGTAAACGAATATCATTGGTAACCAAGCGCCCCATATGAACATTTGCAAAAACATCATTAGGAACAGTCGGGTGGTCGGTGTCTTCTTGGTATTCATGGTCGCTTCTTCCCTGCTAGGCTCTTCATATTTGCTCTTTTTGTAGCGCTCTTCGGAAGCCGCCATGTCCGACGCCATATTCAACCGCCACAAAATGTTGACAGCTGTAGCTGATTTCACTGCTGTTGCTGGACTCGCTGGTGCAGCACAAGCGCAGACAAAGCGTGCCCCCTATGCTTTATACAGCTCCTGACTCAATTAAAAAAGGGCCTACCTGAGCAGTCAGGCGGGCCCTTCTGGGTGAACGTTACGAGGCAATAATCTCGTTTACTTAAACGTAAATTCTCGCATCAAACGCTCATTGGATAATTATGAGCATAACCGTATCGGCGAGGGTCTAGGAGATTAATCTCCACCCTCCCCGCCAATACGTAAGCCGTTATAGCGTGTAGCCGCTCTCTTCGTGTAAAACGAGATCGAGACCCTCCTCCTCTTCCTCATCGGATACTCGCAATGGCAAGAAGATGCTAATTACTCTCAGTAACACGTAGCTGCCAACCACACACCACCCAAGTATCGTGAGGATGCCTATTATTTGTGTTGCGAATAAACCCGCCATACCACCTTCGCCCAGTCCGACCCCACCCCAGCTGACGGCTGAAAAAATTGATAGTAACAACAGTCCAATCATTCCACCGACGCCGTGAACAGAAAAGACATCCAAGGAATCATCAATTTTTAGTGAGCGTTTAATAAACTGGGTTGCGAAGAAACAACCAGCACCACCGGCGATACCAATGGCAATCGCTCCCATCGGCCCTACAAATCCAGAAGCTGGTGTAATGGTCGCAAGACCAGCAACCATTCCAGTGACAATACCGAGCACACTGGGTTTGCCAAACTTTATCCACTCTGCAGACATCCAAGTAAGGGAAGCAACCGCTGCACTGACTTGAGTAACCAGCATCGCCATACCGGCCGCCCCATTAGCTGCGCCTGCACTACCTGCATTAAAGCCAAACCAACCAACCCACAGCATGCACGCCCCAGTAACCGTCATTGCTAGATTATGTGGTGGCATGGCCGTCGTGGGGAATCCTTTCCTGCTTCCCAGGACCAACGCTGCAACTATTGCCGCCCCACCAGCAGTAACATGAACTACCGCGCCTCCGGCGAAGTCTCTAAAGCCCGCTTCAGCCAACCAGCCACCACCCCAAACCCAGTGAGCAACGGGAGCGTAGACAATTAGCATCCATAAGCTAGTAAAGAGCAACATGGCCGAAAAGCGCATTCTTTCGGCAAACGCACCAACAATAAGTGCGGGCGTAATTATCGCGAATGTCATCTGAAACATAACAAAGACGGTCGACGGTATGGTCGGCAGGATATTGCTTGGCGTATCGAAGCTTATACCACTAAGCCCTGCCAGAGAGAGACTCCCGACCAGTCCGCCTGCTGTGCTTTCGCCAAAGGCAAGGCTGTATCCGCACACGACCCACAGCACTGACATGACACAAGTAATGGCAAAACATTGCATCAACACCGATAAAACATTGCGACGCCTGACAAGGCCAGCATAGAACAACGCCAAACCCGGCAGGGTCATAAATAATACCAATGCTGTGGATGTCAGCATCCATGAAGTGTCGCCGCTATCAATCGTTTGGGATAACGCAATTGAAGGCCACGCGAGAGTAGCGAGAGCAGCGAGAGCAGCCGTAAAATATTTTACAAGAATCTTCATTTGGAACCTCCTAGTCTGAGTTGTTGCTTCCACGAGTGTTTCCTCTTTAAATTTAT
>JABIQN010000082.1 GCA_018699395.1 Gammaproteobacteria bacterium | reverse complement strand
CGGAATTGGAAACCATAAAGTGAGTCAGCTTTTCGGGCTAGTGGTATAAGAAACTTTGAATCTGATCTGGAGCTTGCATTGTTTAAGCGTACTTCGCAGGGCATTACATCAATGCGAGATGGCGCGGTACTAATAGGTCGGGCGCGTCGCGTTAAAACTAAGGTAGTGCGTTTTGAGCAAGAAGCCTCAGAGCTTTCGGGGCAACGCTATTTTGCGATCCCTGGGCCGAACTTGCGTACCAAACGATGAGTTTTAGATGTGTCGTTCCGATCCAATTCGGACCCGTATTTAGTCATGAACGTTGAAGGTGTTGGTCAATTGCAATCGCTGCAGCTTTCAAGTGTTCTGCTATTGCACGTTCTGCAAAATCGGAATCGCCGCTTTCAAGTGCATCAATTATCTTTTTATGTTCAACCTGCGACGCCTCTCGGATAGCAGATGATTTGAATGGTGTCCTCTGGTAGGGTGCTATACGCAAGCGACAAAACTCGACGGTGTCTACTAGGTCTTGGTTTTGTGTCGCAGCAATTATTGCGCTGTGAAATCTTCTGTTTTCTAGGGCATAGCCATCGACGTCGCCTTCTTCATGACAGGTTTGGCAGGCTGCGTGGGTTTTTTTAAGGCGGCCCAGTTCGATTGCCGTGATCCGCTTAGCAGCAAGGCGGGCACAAAGGGACTCAAGCAGAATTGAGGCTTCGCAAAGTGATGAAACACGCCCCGGCTCTATACCTTGGACAACGGTACCAGAACGAGGTTTGCTTTTGGCAAGGCCCGCGGAGGCGAGTTGCTGCAAGGCTTCTCTAATGGGTGTGCGCGATACGCCGAATTCTTCGGCAAGCGAACGCTCATCAAGGCGGGTGCCGGGTGGGCGTGTACCATCGAGAATATCGTCGGCGATGTGCCTACGCAGAACGTTTGCTAGGGTGTCCCCTTTATCCACTTCGAGTATCAATTTGGCGCGTGTGTCGATTTTTGTCTCCATGGTGTAGCTGTATTCCCTTTTCATAGTGCGGATGCACGCAAAAACGTTGAGATGCAATCTATATTGTGTTCCAAATAGACCTGTGGTATACCAAATATTAATAATAGATGCAAAAAATGCACTTTTTAACGATGCGGCCGATGAACTGGCCGCATAAAATGGGAGGAATTATGTGATGGTTTCTAAGAACTGGCATTCTGCCGTAAGTAAATTCGCTGTAATGATGGGGCTAGGCGTTACGCTTTTCGCTAGTCCAGCACTTGCTGAATACCCAGAAAAGCCAATTACTTTGATGCTGGGCTCGAAACCGGGATCAGCTCCCGACACGCTAGGGCGGATCGTGGCTGAACGCATGGCCACTATCCTTGGGCAGCCCGTCGTGATCGAAAACCGACAGGGCGCGAACGGGTCAATTGCGGCGACTAAAGTTGTGCAGGCTGACGCCGATGGCTACTCGATAGTGTTGATGACGGCGGTTCACTCAATCACGCCGACCACACGTAAAGATCTTGAGTACAATTTCATTGAGGATTTCCGCGGTGTTGGCATGATTGCCTCTGTGCCGCTTTTGTTTGTTGTGAACAATGAGCTGGGCACGCCCGACATGGCTTCCTTTGTCGAACGTGCAAAGACTGGCGACATTTTTTATTCGGTCCCGGGTATCGGTTCGATCCAACAGCTTACGACCGAAGAATTTTCAAAACGCGCTGGTATCGAGATGACGGTGGTGCCGTATCGCGGTGGTGGGAATGCAACCAAAGCAGTCATTTCTAACGAAGTGCAGCTATTTTTTGCAGGCATACCACCGGCGCTTCCACATGTTAAATCTGGCGCGATAACAGCTTTGGCGATTTCGACGCCTGAACGCTCACTAGCTGCTCCTGACGTTCCAACAATGATCGAACTTGGGTATGACGGGCTGACTGCTGATAATTGGCACGCGCTTTATGTGCGGTCTGATACGCCGGACGAGATTGTTACTGTCTTATCTAATGCATTGACCGAGGCGTTGAAATTGCCAGAAGTCGCAGAGCGATTTCTGAACGTCGGCGCGACGCCTTGGATCAATACGCCTGATGAACAGACTGCCTTTGGTCACCAAGAGGTGACGCGGTGGAGAAACGTCGTTGACGAAGCTGGCCTGACATTCGACTAAGTGAATGCACGGTCGGGCGGTGTTAGATCGCCCGACCGTTTGTAATCGTGAAACCGTAAAGCTTCAAATAGACGTCCGGCTTTTGGCTTTTCAAGCGCGCGGATTTCCCTGTCAGATTGGAAGACGATGTGGACACTGAAGAATACGTCGATCAGTCTGTAACTTTGACGCGCAGAAACAGGATAGCGGGCCTTGTCCTGATCCTTGTCGGTCTTTTCGTGACCTTAGAAGCTGTCGGATACGGCCTTGGCCAAATTTCGAGGCTTGGTCCCGGCGCACTTCCCTTCGGATTAGGTATATCTATCGCTATTTTCGGAGTGCTCATCGCAACCTTCAATCCTGACGGGGCCGAAACGATACCGGCCATCAAATGGCGACCAGTCTCCATGATTCTAAGCGCACTTCTTGCTTTTGCACTGCTGATAGATACCGCTGGCTTACTGATAGCAACAGCTGCGCTGGTGTTCATTTCTGGCGCTGCCGACCCCGATCATTCGTGGCGCAGTTTACTGACGATTTACGTCAGTCTTATCGTATTTGTTTACATTGTCTTCGTCCGGCTTTTAGCGATCCCGTTCACGATGTTCGGAGGATAGGCGCATGGACATGTTCGCAAATCTGGCGCTTGGCTTTAACGAAGTGATGACACCCATCACGCTCGGCTTTTGTTTTTTCGGGGTGACCGTAGGCATGTTGATTGGCGTGTTACCTGGTATCGGGTCGATGGCCGCGATCTCCATGCTTATGCCGCTGACGTTCTATCTTGAACCGGGGCAGGCGCTGATCATGCTTGCCGGAATTTATTATGGTGCGCAGTACGGCAATTCGATTACCTCAATTCTTCTGAACGTACCGGGCACACCCTCATCTGCAGTCACCGCGCTAGACGGCTATCCACTTTCCAAGCAAGGCAAGGCGGGGCCAGCAATTTTCATTACCACTGCCGCTTCTTTTTTCGGCAGTTGCTTTGCGATCGTCTGCCTTGCTTTCTTTTCCCCCGCGATAGCAAATTTTGCACTCAATTTTGGATCAGTTGAGTATTTCTCGTTGATGGTTTTCGGTCTTATCACCGCTTCGGTGGTCGCCCCCGGTTCGCAGATCAAGGGGGTCGCGATGGTGTTTGTGGGTCTTGCCCTTGGATTGGTCGGAACTGATATCACAACGGGTACATTCCGTTTCACCTTCGGGTTTATTGAGCTGACGGATGGTATCACGCTGGTGGCTGTCGCAATGGGCGTATTCGGTGCGACAGAAGTTATAACTAACTTAAACCGCCCGAAGAGTGAACGCGGCACGGCGCAAAAAGTCAGCATCCGTTCACTTCTGCCAACGCGCGCTGACATGCGTCAGGCAGTAAAACCGATGTTACGCGGCGCGCCCATCGGTACGTTTTTGGGAGTCTTGCCAGGTGCGGGCGCTACAATTTCGGCATTCGTGGCCTACGGCGTCGAAACCCGTGTCGCCAAGGACCGTAGCCGGTTCGGTAAAGGTGCGATAGAAGGTATTGCAGCGCCAGAAACTGCCAATAACGCCGCGGCTCAGGCATCGTTTATTCCAACATTAGCCTTAGGCATTCCAGGCGATGCGATTATGGCACTGATGCTGGGGGCGCTTTTGATTCATGGCGTACAGCCCGGGCCCCAGCTCATCACTGAACACCCTGAAATTTTCTGGGGCTTGCTGGTAAGTTTCTGGATCGGAAACTTGATGCTTTTGATCATGAATATTCCGATGATCGGGGTTTGGGTTAGAATACTGTCGATCCCTTACCGCTACCTTTTCCCATGTATTCTGATGCTGGTTTGTGTCGGGGTTTATAGCGTCAACAACAGTGCTTTTGATCTAATGCTTGTCTTTGTTTTCACCGTCATCGGTTTTGCTATGTCGGTTGCAAAGCTGCCTCCAGCACCGATGTTGTTGGGCATAGTGCTTGGCATAATGATGGAAGATAACCTTAAGCGGTCGATGCTTTTGTCACGGGGTGATCCGATGATTTTTCTCGAACGCCCGATCAGTGCCGTCCTTTTGGGACTAAGCGTGGCCATCATTGTTTTGCCGTTGATCATGATGCTTTTGCGTCGACTTAAAAATAGGACAGTTTGAATGCGCACTGTTTTTGTACTCTTTGATTCCCTCAACCGAAAAGCGTTGGAATGCTATGGCGGCACCAGCCTTACGCCAAATTTCAATCGCTTTTCCGAACGTGGTATGACCTTTGATACCCACTATGTCGGCAGTCTTCCCTGCATCCCTGCACGCCGCGAAATGCAGACGGGACGGCACAATTTCATGCACCGCTCATGGGGGCCGCTTGAACCTTTTGACGTTTCCTTTGCTGAAGTGCTGCGGGAAAATGGGACCTACAGCCACCTAATTTCTGACCACTACCATTATTGGTCAGATGGTGGCGCGACCTATCATAACCGGTTCTCTACTTGGGAATTTTTGCGCGGCCAAGCGTGGGATCCGTGCAGTGCGGTTGTAGAGCCACCTGCTGATATGGCCAAACAATATCATCCGATGCAGCAGGGTCGCCAACAGGCAATAATCAATCGCGAGTTTGTTAAATCCGAAGAGGATTATTCGATAACTGGCTGCTTTGATCGTGCGTTCAATTTTCTTGATACGAACCGCGACGCGGACAACTGGTTTCTACAGCTGGAATGCTTCGATCCGCATGAACCCTTCATGGTGCCCGACAGATTCAAATCGCTTTACCCATCAGATTATGATGGTCCGATCCTTGACTGGCCGATGTACGAAAGGGTGGGCGAAAGCACAGAAGAAATTACTGAGATACGCGCCAATTACGCAGCGCTTTTAACGATGTGTGATTGGTATTTTGGCAAGTTGCTGGATTATTTCGACGAACATGATCTTTGGAAAGACACAGCTCTTGTGATGACAACTGATCACGGGTTTTTGCTGGGTGAGCACGATTGGTGGGCTAAAAGCCGGATGCCATTTTACGGCGAGGTGAGCCATATACCGATGATCGCCTATCACCCAGATTTTGCGGACTGCGCAGGCGAACGTCGCAGCGCCCTAACCCAAACTGTTGATCTGATGCCAACATTCCTGGAAATGCATGGATGCGAGATACCCAAAACAGTCGAGGGTAAATCCCTTATGCCGCTTTTCGAGAGCGACCATAAGATACGCGACGCCGCTATATTCGGGCGGTTTGGGGCTGCCACAAATATTACCGACGGACGCTATACGTATTTTAGATACCCCGAGGATATGGAGAACCAGAATTTGTGGGAATACACGCTGATGCCGACGCATCAGAAAGGCATGTTTGCTGACGTCGAATTCGAGGGCGCGACATTGGTAAAACCATTTGATTTTCTGGGCAATTATCCGGTGATGCGCCTTCCTGCAGGCTTGCAACTAGTCAAAGGGCAGGGGGCAAAAATCGAGGATGCGGTGACTGTCCTTTATGATATTGAGAACGATCCGAACCAGCAAACCCCAATTTATGATCCAGCCACGGAGTCGCGATTGATTGCAGAAATGATCGCCATCATGCAGCGCAATGAAGCACCACCCGAAGCATACGCTCGCCTTGGCTTTGAGGCACCAGAAAAGAGAACAGTAATATGACGGCTCAGAATCTTCTTATCATTATGGTCGATGAAATGGCGGCGCAGGCCGTTGGCTGTTACGGACATCCCGTTGTTAAGACGCCGCATATTGATCGTCTTGCGGCTCAAGGTGTTCGTTTTACCAACGCTTATTCCAGTTCTCCGATCTGCGTTCCTGCTCGTGCCGCCTTCGCCACGGGCCAGTACCCCCATAAAACTGGCTATTGGGACAATGTTTTCGCCTACGATGGGCAAGTAAAAGGGTGGGGGCACCGGTTACAGGAATCTGGAAATAGGTTCACTACGATTGGAAAGCTTCATTATCAAGATGAAGATGTGAACACTGGTATCGACGAACAGATTTTGCCGATGCACATTTATGGTGGTGGGGACATCTTCGGGCTGGAACGTGAAACACCACCAAAGCGACCACAAAGCGCGTCCGTCGCTGCCGAGGTTGCTGTTGGTGAAAGTCAGTACACCAGGTACGATAAAAAGATCAGCGCGCTGACAGAAGAGTGGTTTGATACGCGCATGGATGATCAGGGTGACAAACCTTGGGTGTGCTTTTCCTCGTTTATCGCGCCACATTTTCCCTTTACCGTGCCGCAGAAATACATCGATCTTTATGATGCGGATGATGTGAAACTTTCCAAAAAGCCGTTAAACTTGAAATTGTCAATTGCGCCTTGGTGGGACCTACTTACCTTT
>JABIQN010000081.1 GCA_018699395.1 Gammaproteobacteria bacterium | reverse complement strand
TTGGCAGTTAAATCACCATACCCGCCATTACTTATAGTATTTTCTTTGTATTTGGTTGGAAGTGTTCTGTTGATGTACGCGATGTACGTTAGAAAGAGCTCGTGGATGATGGTACTGATGACGTGGTACTCACTAATGAACGTAGTAGGATTATATAATGTTCTTTAATTTGAACACTAAAGGTGCTGGATAATTACCCGTCAAGGCCCGCTACAACATCAATCGGATTAGACGGTAACTCGGTACCACGAAAGCGATGCCGAATATCTTCCGACGTAAGAAATACGTCGCTATTAATGCTTGATTCCACCCTCTGTAAGTTCCGCTGAAGCAACCAAGCGATCAAGTGCCTCCTGGACATCCCACGAGCAACCATTTTCAGGGTCGCGGAGCCTGCGCATAACTTCAAGTAATTTATCGATTTCATTCATATATTATTGTTTTAAAAGTACTTTCCTTAAAGATAGAATCATGAATGCTGTCGCACCCCAGATTCTTTCATTCTCCCAATGAAACTCAACCGCCGGCAATTTTCGATCATAGCTCGTCAACTCGCCACGAATATCATTGCTGGCATCCAGCAGAAACGGCAGCGGCACCTCAAATGTGTATTCGACTTCACTCTTATCGATATCAAGCTCTGCCGCGGCAGCGACCAGGCCAACGATGGGTGTGACTGCATACCCTGTCACGGTGGGCATTGTATTGAGATAACCCACCACAGAGATATGCTCAGCGTCAATCCCCACCTCTTCCTCGGTTTCTCGCAGCGCTGCTTCCTCGACGTTGCCGTCGTGGTCTTCCATTTGGCCGCCTGGGAAGCTCACTTGTCCAGCGTGGTGCTTGAGCTCCGCCGATCTCTGCGTGAGCAACACATGAAGACTGCCGTCTCGCTCAATGATTGGCACGAGAACGCCGGCCGCCCTCAACGTCCCGGACAGCTGCTCACGCATCGGCTCCAGCCATCGTGAACCGTCAAGGCTTGCTACGACGTCAATCGGGTTAGACGGTAGCTCAGTGCCGCGAAGACGATACCGAATATCTTCCGACGTAAGAAATACGTCGCTATTAATGCTTGATTCCACCCTCTGTGAGTTCCGCTGGATCAAGCAAGCGATCAAGCTCCTCATCGGTCAGGTCGGTCATATCACGAGCAACATCCTTCACAGGACGGCCTTCTTTATAAGCTACTTTCGCGACAGCGGCGCCCTTCTCATAACCTATAACAGGATTGAGTGCGGTAACCAGAATTGGGTTCCGGTGTAGTGAGCGATTGATATTTTCTATATTCACAGAAAACCCTGCGATAGCCTTATCCGCAAGACATTTGCTGGCATTGGCCAGTAATTCGATACTCTGCAGCAAGTTGTAGGCCACTACCGGCAACATGACGTTGAGTTGAAAGTTACCTGACTGGCCTCCCATCGCGATGGTCGCGTCGTTACCAACAACCTGAGCACAAACCATCGCCACGGCTTCCGGAATTACCGGGTTCACTTTACCAGGCATGATACTTGAGCCGGGTTGTAGTGCCGGCAATTCAATCTCACCAATGCCTGCTAATGGTCCGGAATTCATCCAACGCAAATCATTCGCTATCTTGGTCAGGCTAACCGCCAATACTCGCAATTGTCCGGATGTTTCGACTGCCGCATCCAGGCTGCTGAGGCTTTCAAATTGCGAACCTGCCGGTGCGAATGGCACCCCGGTTTTTTCACTTAGTAAGACGGCAACTTTGTCGCCGAATTTCGGATGTGCGTTGATTCCGGTGCCGACGGCTGTACCGCCCTGCGCAAGCTGCACCAAGCGTTTCATCGTATCGCTCAATCGAGCCGATGCATGATCAATTTGAGAGCGCCAGCCGTCGAGCTCCTGCCCCAGCGTTACCGGCATTGCATCCATTAAATGCGTGCGCCCTGTTTTTACAACATCACGCGTTTCGTCAGCTTTCGCCTCGAGAACCTCAGACAAGTGCTTGAGCGCAGGCAGTAGACTCTTCTGAATGCTGACCGCTGCGCTAACGTGCACGCAAGTCGGAATAACATCGTTACTGCTTTGGCACATATTGACATGATCATTGGGATGTACCTCAGAGCCAAGCCGCTCAGTCGCCAGACAGGCGATAACTTCGTTAGCGTTCATATTGGAGCTAGTGCCAGAACCCGTCTGAAACACATCGACAGGAAAATGCTCATCATGCTGCCCTTCGGCTACCGATATCGCAGACGCCTGAATGGCAGCCGCTACATCCTTCTTCAAAAGGCCGAGCTCGGCATTTGCGCCAGCTGCTGCCCACTTTACGAGGCCGATTGCGGCAATAAACTGCGCCGGCATCCGGATCCCAGAAATCGGAAAATTATCAATTGCACGCTGCGTCTGCGCTCCCCAAAGCGCATCTTCTGGGACCTGCAGCTCGCCCATGCTGTCCTTCTCGATACGGTATGTCTTGTCACTCATTGCCTGTCGTGCTCCGTAGGGCCTTTTCTACCCTCTGATGATGATTAGTTCGTGTATGATTCGCGCTTTGCGCGCGCAAGTCTACACTGGTTATGAATATCTCTACTCTAAAGGCTATATCACCGACCGACGGCCGCTATGCCGAAAAGGTAAAAGACCTGCGTGACATATTCAGCGAGTACGGATTAATCCGTTTTCGCGTATTGGTCGAAGTGCGTTGGCTGCAACGCCTGTCGAACGAAGCAGCCGTGCCGGAACTGGCCCCACTGACGTCGGTCATAGAGGGTGCCCTCAATCATATTATTGACGATTTTTCGATCGACGATGCTGAGCGCATCAAGAAAATCGAAGCAACGACCAATCATGACGTCAAGGCAGTCGAGTACTTTATTCGCGAGAAACTCGGTAACGGACCGGAGACCGATAGATTAAAGGACTTTCTGCATTTTGCCTGTACATCTGAGGACATCAACAATCTGTCGTACGCTCTGATGCTGCGCTCGGCGCGAGTCGATGTTCTGGTCCCGATAATGTGTGATTTGCGTAGCAAGTTGGATAATCTAGCAAGGGAAAACGCCGATTTATCCATGCTATCCCGTACACATGGACAGACTGCCAGCCCGACGACCCTCGGTAAGGAAGTGGCGAACGTTATTGCGAGGCTAGATCGCACTCAGAAACAATTTTCAGCCATTGAGATTCTTGGAAAATTCAACGGTGCGGTCGGCAACTACAATGCTCACGCGATCGCCTATCCCGACGCTGACTGGCCGGCCATTGCTCATCGCTTCATCGAATCACTCGGCATAGACCCCAATCCGTACACAACCCAAATCGAGCCGCATGATTGGACGGCTGAATACTGCCATGCACTAATGCGCTACAACACGATACTGATCGACTTTAGCCGTGATGTCTGGGGATACATTTCTCTGGGGTATTTCAAGCAGAGCGTTTCCAAAAATGAGGTCGGCTCATCCACGATGCCGCACAAAGTCAATCCGATCGACTTTGAAAACGCGGAAGGTAATTTCGGTATGGCTAATGCCATGCTCGGGCATTTCGCAGAGAAATTACCGATATCGCGTTGGCAGCGAGATCTGACAGATTCCACCGTGCAACGAAATTTCGGCTCGGCTGTTGCTTACACAGTCATCGCATTGCAATCACTGCTAAAGGGCATTGGAAAGCTGGAAGTCAATTCAGCTGCAATCACTGCTGATGTCGCAAGTGCGTACGAGGTTCTGGCTGAGGCCGTACAGACCGTCATGCGACGCTACGGTATTCCGGAGCCCTACGAGAAACTCAAAGCGCTTACGCGTGGGCAAACCGTCAGCAAGGATATCCTGATCGAGTTTATTAAGACGTTGGATATTCCAGGGTCCGAAATTGAGCGCTTACTTAGTCTAACGCCGGCATCCTATATCGGACTCGCGGCGCAACAGGCTCGCGATATCTGAGCGTCATGGCAAATGCTTAAGCTTCCCGGAAAACTGACGGTTGAAGCCTTCCTCAGCGACTATTGGCAAGAACGGTCTTTATGCATGCCAGGGGGCTTGCCGCGCATCCGTCCGGCGATAACGCGAAATGAACTCGGATGGCTGGCAACCTTAGATGACGTCGAGTCGCGAATTGTGTTTACGGATCGCATTGATGGTCACTGCCGTTATCGGGCCGAAACTGGCCCGTTCGATCCTGTATACCTCCAAAATCTGCCAAAACGCGACTGGACCCTACTCGTCCATGACGTTGACAAACATCTCCCAGCTATGCGCGCCTGGTTTGCGCACGTTCCCTTCATACCCGATTGGCGTATTGACGATTTAATGGTCAGCTTCGCGGCGCCCGGTGGCAGCGTTGGGCCACACAAAGACCATTATGACGTATTTCTTTGCCAAGGAATTGGCGTCCGTAGATGGCGGCATACAGCCAATGAAATATCGCCTGACCCTTCAGCAAGCAACGATCTTGCGCTGCTGGCTGAATTTGGCGGCGACGACCAGTGGGACATGTCAGAGGGAGATGTTCTGTATCTTCCACCAGGTGTCGCTCACTGGGGCACCGCAATACGCGCGTGCATCACTTATTCCATCGGTATGCGAGCACCTCAGATCGGCGATTTATCGCATGCATTGAATAGCGAGACCCCCAATGACAATCACTTCTATCGGGATTCGGACCTACAGGTCAGTGAGTCGAAGCACGGCTACTTATCCAACGCAGCCGCGACACGTG
>JABIQN010000080.1 GCA_018699395.1 Gammaproteobacteria bacterium | reverse complement strand
GCTCGCCAGGTAAGGTGTTATTTTCCATCGTGAATTGTCCTGATATTTAAGTAGCTATCGTGATTATGTTTCAGCGTACTCTTTATTTAGTCTGCTTATAGATTTGGTTATGAAATTTATTATTATTTTTGATGAGCAGATTTAGTTCATTGCACCGGCAAAGGCAACCACTCCATAGGCTAAAGCGTAATCTCCATCTTCTTTATCTTTAAAATAAATGACACCGCCAATTTCTTTCGCGTCTGGCCCAAAGAAGTGACCCTTAACAAGTCCTTCGAAATTGGGAGATGTTATTTCTCCAGAAAATGAGTTACCTGAGATTTGAACGTTACTAAAGGTAAGCGTACCGATAGTCCTGTCCTCAGACAGGGTAGGAGCAGAATAGGTGGTCTCATAATATAAATCGTAATCTAGATCTAAACTGCCCACTAGGGTGCCGGCTGCAAAATCAACAGTTAAAAACTGATCTGCCGTAAGAGCGCCCTGCGTGACAGGTCCACAATCGAGCATATTGTAGGAAAAGGAACTGCTCCCACAGTTATTGTTATAGCCATTGCCAGTCGCATAATATTTAGCCAAGGCTTTGATTCTAAAGCCATTTATACCTGCAGTCGGCATGTCTCCAGTGAAGGTAAAGTCTCCTGTCACTCCCGATAGAAGATCAGTGTCATAGGTGTTGTCACTAGTAAGGTACGAACAAGATCCATCGTTATATTGACAAGTATCCCCATAATTAATTTCATAAACGCCCAAGCAAACGTACTTCGTGCCCATCCAATTGGATTGGATATCACAATAGGGGGACGATTCTATCCAATTAAAAGCTGTTTCAGTGAGGGTGCCAGCATCTGGAATACCGATTGCCCACGTATCCCATGCTAGAAGACCATTTAGTACGCCATCAAAAGATCCTCCGGAGCTTGCCTCAATAAAAAAATTAAGGGGAGTACCGGATATAGATTGAGTCAGACAAGGACGAGCGACATTTTGGATTGTTACAATGGCATTGAGCTGAGCGTCATAACGCAATTTAAAATCGTCCATTTGATCGGTTATTAAATAGCAACCCTCAGCATCACCGGTCGTGAATCTGTAATGAGCAGCGGCAATATCGTAATCAGAGAAATTATTTTCAGAGGCCACTATTTGGTTGAAGGTAGAGTAAGTATAAGTAGGTGCCATAGGTGCAGAAATAGTGGATCCGCCTCTGCTCTCGTTTCCGCCTCCGCCACCTCCACCGCATCCAGCGGTAAGAAATAAAGAAAACAGAATAATGCACCACCTGAGCGGTCGTAGGTTGTTGTGTGATACACGGAAAATCATAAGTTTAGTTATAGCAATAGCCGTAAAACTATTCCAATGAATATTATTTTGAAAAAAACTAATCCGAACACCAGCGAAAAGAAATCAGTTAGGAAATTAAGGTCGTGCTGCGAATACCGCAAGAGCACCGGCAGCAAACAGTCCCCAAGCAAGCTCTGGTATCGCACCGAACGTGAGAACAAGGCCACCAGAAACAACCGCAGCGGCAGCAGCCGTTAACCAACGACGTTGTCGTTGCTGCTCAGCTAGCAGATTCTTAATCTCTGTCAGTTCAGATGACTTTAAATTTAAGTTAACGTGACCCTCAGCCGCCTGTTCACCTAAATAGCGAAGAATAGTGGGTAGCTCTTTCAAAGCATCACGCATCTGCGGCAGATTTTGACGAATGTCTTTTAAAAATGCCTTACCGCCAACTTGTTCGTCCATCCAGCGCTTCAATACTGGTTGTGCTGTCTTCCATAAATCGAGCTGCGGATAAAGCTGTCGACCCAGTCCCTCGATGTTAAACAAGGTTTTGTGCAGCAAAATCATCTGTGGCTGAATTTCAACGTCGAAGCGCTGTGCGACACGAAACAATCGCATCAAAAGCTGTGCGAACGATATCTCTGCGAGCGGTTTATTGAAAATGGGTTCGCAAACAGTCCGAATAGCGGTTTCAAGTTGATCAACGCGAGTTTCTGCTGGAACCCAACCGCTGTCCAAATGCAATTTTGCAATTCGATGGTAATCACGATCAAAAAACGCGAGGAAATTTTCTGCAAGATAACGTTGGTCTTCGGGACTCAGTGTTCCAACGATGCCAAAATCGACAGCGGCATACTTCGGTTTCTTGGGATCCGACGTAATGACGAATATATTGCCCGGATGCATATCTGCATGAAAAAAGTTGTGCCGGAATACTTGCGTGAAGAAAATCTCCACACCGTTTTCCGCGAGGACCTGAATATCAGTACCCGCTTCAAGCAGTGCATCCATATCGCTGATTGGTGTGCCGTAAATTCGCTCTTGAACGAGGACCTCGGGGCGGCAGTAGTCCCAGTATACGTCTGGCACATAGAGCATGTCAGAGCCCTGAAAATTTCGCTTCAACTGAGCTGCATTAGCGGCTTCACGCATGAGATCCAATTCGTCGAGGATCGTATGCTCATATTCGTCGACAATTTCCAGCGGACGTAATCGCTTACCATGTTCCCAATAACGGTCCGCAAGGCCAGCGATCACTCGTAGTACTGCAATATCACCTTCAATCTGATCCTGTACACCCGGGCGCAACACTTTTACGATTACTTCATGGCCGGTCTTAAGTTTTGCGGTATGCACCTGAGCGATGGATGCAGCTGCGAGCGGTTTTTTGTCGAAACGTGCAAAGACTGAATCGACTGACTCGCCATATGCACTCTCGACGATCGCTACTGCCTGCTCGACTGGGAACGGTGGCACTGCATCCTGTAGTTTTGCGAGTTCGTCAGCAATATCAGGTGGCAGCAAGTCTCTTCTTGTGGAAATGGCCTGACCAAACTTGACAAAGATTGGCCCCAGTTCCTCGAGTGCGAGTCGAAGTCTTTCACCAATCGGAGTCGAAGTGTTGAGTCGACGTGGCATGAGGTAAAAAAGAAATCGTAAAGGCCGTAATAAATGCGTCTGCTTAATCACATCGTCCAGGCCGTACTTAATCAATACACGCTGGATCGCGATCATTCGAAAAATGGTGCGGCGACTCGCCATACTATAAATTTTCCTGCAATCGATTCACGCGGGCTTCAAGGCGGTCTACATCGTCGCGGAGGGTGCTGACATTCTCGTTGAATTTATCGGTTTCGTAGCGACTGGGTACGTCGCGACTCTCTTCTTGAAGATACTCGCGAATATTTGCACTCATCGTCGAGCGTGCATCACGCCCCCAGCGACCGACGCCACGGGATATTTCGCTGAGACGATGTGCCGCAACATCTCCGATCAACGATGAGAGTTCTTCTTCAACATCAGGTTTCGCGTGATTTAGCAGTTTTTGAAAATGATCAGCTAGTCTTGCATCTCCTAATAGGTCCAGTGAACCGTCGCGAATGGCAGCTTCACTAGACTTGGCATTTATGCGAGCCAAAGTGATTAATGATCCGCAGACGATGACGTCAGGCTCTTTCGAGCTCGATGTAGCTACATCGAGTGTCTCATCACCAATTAGGAAGTAGGCTGTAAGGGCTGTATTTCGAACGCGCACCGCAACAATCGTTCCAGATAAGTCTTTGCAGAGTTCTTTAGCTGGGGTTGATTCTTGAATATTACGATTCAATAATTCTGCGACTGGGCGCAATATGGCTTCTAGAGCATCCATTTCGAATCAGACCCGATAGCCAATATGAAGGGCGACAATGCCAGCGGCCATGTTATGAAAACGGCATCGCTCGAAGCCGACCGTTTCCATCATCGATTTAAGTGTGCCCTGATCCGGATGCATACGAATTGATTCTGCCAGGTATTGATAGCTATCCGGATCATCCGCGACAAACTTGCCGAGCGTAGGCAATACTTTAAAAGAGTACAGATCATAAGCTGGTTTGATAGCTTCATTCGGTTTGGAGAATTCCAGAACCATAGCTTTGCCGCCGGGCTTCAGGACGCGAAACATTGAGGCGAGAGCTGCATCCTTATCCGTCACATTTCTCAGTCCGAATGCCATGGTGATGCAATCAAATGTTGCGTCGTCGAATGGTAGCTCTTGTGCGTCAACCTGGGCGATAGCGATATTGCCCGAAACACCGGCATCAATCAGACGGCGGCGGCCTTGTTTGAGCATCGCCGCATTGATGTCGGCTAAAACAACCTGTCCGTCTTTACCGACCTTCTTGGAGAATTCTCTTGCCAGGTCACCTGTACCGCCGGCAAGATCCAACACAATCTGGCCGGGCTTAATAGCCGCCTGGTCTATCGTGTATCTCTTCCACAAGCGATGCATTCCAGCAGACATCAGGTCATTCATGATGTCGTAACGACTTGCCACAGAATCAAAAACGCCGCGAACCATGTCGGCTTTCTTATCTTTGCCGACAGTCCGGTAACCGAAGTGAGTCGAGTTGTCTTCAGCGGATTTCATAAGCGGAGGATACCTGCGAGGCTTAAACGGGGCCAGTGGTATGAATGCTGAGGCCGAAAAAGCCACAGTGTTTATAGTGCTTAAAGTATATAGCGACTCAAGTCTTCGTCTCGCGCCAGCTCCTCGAGGTGATCATTGACATACCCAGCATCGACTATGAATTTCGAGCCACTTCTCTCCGACGCATCAAATGATACGGTTTCGAGTAGTCGTTCCATGACGGTATGCAGTCGCCGTGCGCCGATATTCTCGGTATTTTCATTAACCTGAAACGCCACTTCAGCGATTCTACGAACGCCGCTCTCCGCGAATTCAAGATGGACTTCCTCAGTTTCGAGGAGCGCCGAATACTGTGATGTCAGCGATGCGTCGGGCTCTGTCAGGATTCGAACGAAATCTTCAGTGGTGAGCGACTTCAGTTCAACCCTGATCGGGAAGCGGCCCTGCAATTCTGGAATAAGGTCGGAGGGCTTGGATACATGGAAAGCACCAGAGGCAATAAACAGAATGTGATCTGTTTTTACCATTCCATATTTGGTATTGATCGTCGAACCTTCGACGAGTGGCAGTAGATCGCGCTGCACACCTTCACGCGAAACATCCGCCCCTTGAGTGCCGGAGCTTCTGGTGACTTTATCGAGCTCGTCCAGAAACACGATACCATGCTGTTCGACGGCTTCTAGCGCCTGAGCCTTGAGCTCTTCCTCGTCGATCATTTTCGCCGCCTCTTCGTCGGTCAAGTGACGAAATGCTTCCTTTACTTTAAGTTTTCGGGTCTTACTACGGTTATTGCCCAAGTTCTGGAACATGCCTTGTAATTGACTGGTCATTTCTTCCATGCCGGGAGGCGCCATGATTTCGACTCCAACGGGCAACGCCTGAATATCGATTTCGATTTCCTTATCGTCGAGCTTGCCCTCGCGCAGCATCTTGCGAAACTTCTGCCGGGTGCTGCTATCGGTAGGTGCTTCATCCGGTACGAAGCCATCAGTCTGATGAGGCGGTGGCAACAACGCATCGAGAACACGCTCTTCCGCGGAGTCCTCTGCTCGATGATGAACTTTCGCCATAGCGTCTTCACGAATCAATTTGATCGATACATCCATAAGATCACGAACGATGCTGTCAACTTCACGACCGACGTATCCGACTTCGGTGAATTTTGTGGCTTCGATCTTGATGAATGGAGCTCGGGCTAGCCGCGCCAGCCGACGAGAGATTTCCGTTTTGCCGACACCTGTGGGCCCAATCATTAAGATGTTCTTGGGCGTAATCTCGCTGCGTAGTGGTTCGTCAACCTGCACGCGGCGCCAGCGATTGCGCAGAGCGATCGCGACGGCACGTTTGGCGTTATCCTGACCAACAATGTGTTTGTCCAGTTCCTGGACGATTTCTCGGGGAGTCATTTGGGACATTAGAGTTCTTCGATAGTGATGTTTTGATTAGTAAAGACGCAGATGTCACCAGCGATTAGCAGCGCTTTTTCGGCAATATCTCGAGCTTCAAGATCAGTATTATGCAACAAGGCGAGAGCTGCGGCCTGCGCATAAGGTCCACCCGATCCGATGGCCATCAGGTCATTCTCTGGCTCGATAACGTCACCGTTGCCTGAAATAATAAACGAAGCCTCGGTGTCGGCAACACAGAGTAGTGCCTCAAGTCTCCTCAAGCGTCGATCCATCCGCCAGTCCTTGGCCAGTTCGATAGCGGCTCTGGTCAGGTTGCCGTATTGCTCAAGCTTGCTCTCGAAGAGTTCAAAAAGTGTAAACGCGTCGGCGGTGCCACCTGCGAATCCAGCGATTACTCTTCCTCCAGCCAGTGTTCGGACTTTTCGGGCATTACCCTTCATTACCGTATTGCCCATGCTGACCTGACCGTCGCCTGCGATCACAACTTTGCCATTGCGCCGGACAGAGACAATAGTTGTCCCTCGAAATTGTTCCATGCTGTTCTTCCTGTTACGGCGCCTGTGACTAGTCTTTTTTTCGCGCCCGGGGATGTGTCTGGTCGTATATCTGGGCCAGGTGCTGGAAATCAAGGTGAGTATAGACCTGAGTCGTAGAGATATTGGCGTGACCCAGTAGCTCCTGTACTCCACGCAGGTCGTGGCTTGACTCCAGAAGGTGGGTCGCGAACGAGTGGCGGAACAGATGCGGGTAGACATTGGTGTCGATGCCTTGACGGCGTGCCCAATGAGAGACTCGTGCCTGCACAGACCGCGGGCTGATGCGAGTGCCGCGATTACTGACAAATAAGGCGCTTTCATCAACGTTAGCCAGCTCACCTCGAGCGCAGTCCCATTGTTGTAGCGCGGAAATCGCCTTGCGCCCGACTGGGACAATGCGATCTTTATTACCTTTGCCCGTCACTCGCACCATCGCGTCGCACATGTCTACGTCACCGCAGTTCAGACCAGTGAGCTCTGATAAGCGTAATCCTGACGAGTACAGCAGCTCGAGGATCGCACGGTCACGGGTAACCAAAGCTCCCTTACCAGGAATATCGAGCAGGCGAGCCATGCGGTCCGCGTCAAGGTTGCCGGGAAGACGTTTTTTCCCCTTTGGCGCCGATACGTTTGTAATTGGATTATTGTCGACGTGTTTTTCGCGAATCAGATATCGAAAGAAGGTCCGGCAGGCTGAGAGACGTCGTTGAATGCTTCGTGCGCTCAAACCTTTGCGATAGCAAGACGCTGAAAATGCTCGAAAATTCTCACTATCAAGGCCGCGCCAAGAATTAATATTGGCGTATTCGCGAAACGTGAGTAGCGCAACAAGGTCGCGGCGATAATTCTTGCAGGTCTCCGGCGATAAGCGGCGCTCGTATTGCAGATGCCGAATAAAATCGTCGATCCTGCCGCTGTCACTCACTCTACAGTCGCCTTAATAGCGCTTCAGCGCACCCGCCAAAAGATCACCAAGGCGCGTCAGGAAGTCGACGCTCATGCCGGGGTGGAAGTGGTTCGCATCGGCGCTGCCAATCGCGAGAAAGCCAATCTCGTTGTCGATACCGAGCGGCACCAATGCAGAGGATCCAATGTCGTTCGCATCTTCTTGAAATAGGAAATCACGCTGCGCATCATGAATTTTTCCACAACGTGCGGCTTTGCCGGCAAGAAAGGCATTAAAGGGACTCAGTGCATCATCGTCTTTGTCGGTAACCCGGAAAAATTTACCAGTATCAATGTCATGGAAAGCATCGGGATCGCCGAAAACCACGAGAACTACCTGATCCGCTCCAAATCCACTGCGCATCCCCTCTTCGAGAGTAATAATCATCGTCTTGAGGTCCGATGCCGCGAAAAGTTGCATTGTTAGCTCATGTATTTTTGCTGATAGCAAATCATTGGCACGCGCGACCTCGATCAGCTCTTTGAGTTGCTTCTGAAGCGAGAGGTCATTTTGGCGTAAGACAGAAACCTGCCGCTCGACCAGTGATACTGTCCCGCCTGTGGTGTGTGGCAGATTCAAGGAGCTTAAAAGATTCGCATGTCCTTCAAAGAAATCCGGATGTAATGCGAGGTAATCGTGTACCGATTGCTCGGATAATTCTTCGTTTACGTAATCAACTTCTGCTTGCGTGCTCATAGTTCGCCCATTCCTATAGGTCCATTATTCCTTCGCTGATTAAAACGGCATTGCCTTTGAGCCAAACAGGTGTGTCACCGCCGCGCCAGCTTACCACGACTTGACCGCCCGGCAGTTGAACAGAGACCTCGTCATCGAGCAATCCCAGTTGCTGGCCGGACACCACTGCTGCGCATGCGCCTGTGCCACATGCGGACGTTTCACCGGCACCGCGTTCGTGTACGCGCAGTTCAATATTCGCCCTGTCTGTGACGTGCATAAACCCGACATTCGTGCGCTCTGGAAATCGCTCATGATTCTCGACCAAGGGCCCGATTGTGTCGACCGGAGCGGCGCTAACGTCATCCACCTGTACGATAGCATGAGGATTTCCCATTGATAGTACGTTGATTTTTATGATTTTATTGTCAACTATGAGCTCATAGGAGGGCTGATTTTTGTCGGCCACAAAGGGGATATCCGACGGCTCGAAGCCCGGTACACCCATACTGACTTCGACGAGACCGTCGGTGTAAACGCGAGCAGACACTGACCCGACCGGACTCAGCAACGTGAATGACTCTGTGTTTTTCTCGATCCCGGCTAAGTGCTGCGCAACGCAGCGAACACCATTGCCGCATTGCTCCACTTCGGAGCCGTCGCTATTGAACACTCGATAGCTCGCGACATACTCGTCGCCGGTGGCTGGGCTAAGCCACATTAACTGATCAAACCCAGGCCCTGTTTCTTCGTCACCGAGCTCTCGCAATTTGTCACTGCCCGGAGGAGACAAATTTCCGAGACGCTGGTCGACAACCAGAATTAAATTTCCGGTGCCGTGCATTTTTTTGTAAGGAATCTGCATGTCGTCAATTATGCGTTTTAATTGTCATCAATGGACTTTTTAATGTGGCGTCTGTAGTTTACATAACTACCTACTAAACTAAAAAACTGCCCTTGGAGAGCGATATGCGGCACATCATGGTACTGAACGAGAAAGGTGGCTGTGGTAAAAGCACCCTCGCAACAAATATAGCCTCTTACTTTGCGACCGAGGGCGCTGCTGTTGCGCTTGCCGACTATGATCCACAGCGTTCGAGCCTCGATTGGCTTGATCGCCGCCCAGACGATCGCGCAACGATCGCGGGTGTCGCCGGATTCGAAGATGGCCTTCGACACGCACCTCGTAGTGCAGACATCCTTGTTATTGATGCGCCAGCCCGATCACACGGCGCGGAACTGACAGATCTCATTAAGCATGCGGAAACAATCGTCGTCCCCGTACTGCCATCAACAATCGACATGCAGGCTTCTTTGGCTTTCCTTGGAGAACTAAAGGAAGTTCCGAGAATCGCCCAGAAAAAGGCGAAAATCGGTGTTATCGCAAACCGCGTCCGCGAAAACACGCTGATTTATGACGAGCTCGATGAATACTTAACCAAAGCACGAGTTCCCTACATCGCAGCACTGAGGGATGCGCAAAATTACGTGCGCGCCTACACTCGCGGCATCGGAATATTTGAGCTACCCGAGTATCTTGCCTGGCCAGACTGGGATGAGTGGGAACCTCTTACCGCCTGGTTCAGAAGTAAACGCAGTCAACCCTAGACCTCACGACTATTGGTCGATGATATGTGGGAGTGCTTTCAGGTTATTTCCGGCGATCATTCTGAGGCCATCTCTGTAAGCGTCTGCTGCCGCATCAGCCTCATCCATTTGGTTTAGCAAAACACCGTATTCTTGATAGGCCTCTGGGCTGGGTTTTAAGCTGATTAACGTTTCTAGGTAGCCACGGGCTTTCCCCCAGAGTTCGTTCTTGAGGCAAAGCCTCGCGGCTGTTAACAACAAATCTGGGTCTTCCGCATGGCTTGTTAGCCAGCCTTCTGCTGTCGTTAGTTGCTTGCTGGCGTCGGCGCCCTGTACTTGTCCGAATAATTGGACGAGAGGCCCACACCAGTCTGATTTCAAAGCGGCGACCAGTTCTTTTTCTACCTTTTCATGCAGTCCGGCGCGCATCAATCCCTGATAGTAGGCCTCGAGTAGAGGCATATCGGATTTGTGAGATTTAGGGACGTTCTTCCATGCGAGTAAAATGGCGTCTCCATCGATCGCATCCTGTAATTGTTCGCGATGGATTCGTGACGTCCAGATAGCCAGTGTTTCTGGTTTTATCTGCGCGTGCTTTTTGACTCGCGGCAGTATTTCCTGCAGTGACACCCAGTCTTCCAAATGAAAATATAGGCGCCCCATAAGAGCCAGCGCGTGCCCGTGGTTCTTCGAGTTATCGTCTAAACGTCTTAATGTGGCTAGCGCCTGTTCGTGTTGGCCCTGGTCGAGTTGAAATTCGGCTTGAGTCAGCAGTACTGCATTCGCCGCTTCCGGGACTTCCTGGTAGGCCAGCTTGAGCCAGTCATCACGGCGTTCGTTGCGACCTTGCAGATGCGCGGCACGTGCGGCCTGTAAGTAGTTAAACAGCGGAGAGTCACTGGTGCTGGCAGCTCTGGCAAGCATTCGTTCACCGCGTGTGAAATTGCCTTCGGCGACTTCAATCATGCCGCGGGTCATCTTTTGACCGGAGCGAACGGATCGATAGCGACCTGCTGCCTCACCGATGCGACGAGGTGCGATAACTATTTTATGTATGAGCCAGATCGATGCGAATAGGGCGGCCGTCAAGAGAGCCAGGACATACACAGACATTTCGATGAAGTAGCCACGGAAATTGATAACAACGTAACCAGGATCCGCAAGCAAGAAATGCGCAGCAAATGCACTCGCAAGTAATGCAAGTACTATAATAAGGCCGATTTTCACTCGGTCGTCTCACGCAAGGATGGCAATTGGCGCAATAGGCTCAGCGATCCTGAGATGTCGGGGACTGATGCCGTAAAGACAGCGGCTCTGACTTCTGAAATCGTCACTTTGGCACTGCTTACCTGCTCGTTGTCAGTGTCGAAAAAGGCATCGAGTAGCGCACTGGTATCGTTGAGATTTTGCTCGAAGATCGCTTGCTCTCCCCGCAAAAGCGCGAGTCGTGCTGATTGCAATTGTAATGCGATATTGTTGCGCAGGAAATACTCTGCATCTGGAGAGATGAGCATGAGTTTCGCCGCATCAGGAGGCGTGACTTTGACCAAGTCCGACATTGCGCTTTTCACTGAGCCCCAGGCACGGTCAATATTGCCCTGTTTTGGATCGATTTCCTCATCGGCTTCATCCGCTCGGTTTACACTCGCTAGCGGTAAGGATTCAACCACCTCGGCGAGACCGGCTAGTGTCAGCGTTGCGCCCTCCAGGTCTGGTTTTTCCATGACTTCGAGTGCGGTGAGTTCGTCGGAAATAGCTCCTCGTACAGCGGTCAAACCTGGATCTGAGATCTGCGTAACCCGTTCGTCGGCCATGCGGAGCGCAAGTGATGCTAGCCGTGGATTGTTCGCTAGCTGTAATTGGGCATTCGCTATCTGCAAATAGTATTCCGCCTCAGACAGAAGGAAAGCCGCCCTCGCACCCGCCGAAATCCCGACTAGTGATGCCACTCTATCTTCGATCATCGACATTCGTGACGGCAGTGTATTCAGCAGACGCAGCTGGTCCTCGACGTTTTTTTGCACAGCATCAATTTTTGCGCTGTAGTCAGGGTGAGTGATCTGGTTGACCCGCGACTCGGGTGCGTTGCCAGACTGGTCTACCCGGCGATTGAGGTTCTCGATGCTCGTGAGATTATCCAGATCATTTGAGTTATCGATTATCTTCGAGGTGTCAAAAATCATATAAGCAACAACGACCAACGCAATAATTGCGGCCAGAAGCGCTAACCATCTAGCACCCTTGCTCGATGATGCCTGTTTTTTAGGCATAGAATCTTCCATGTCGAATTCTGCGTCGGCGCTTGCTTTAATATCGTTTTGTTCGTCGCTCATGGTGTGTAGGTCGTAGTCATGATTCGGAATTGGATTCGCATGCAGTAACGATCGCGTCAACTATGTTGGCAGCCTCAGTTCCAGTTGCCAAGACAGATTGGGACAAAGGGTAGCGATCTTGCGCCTCTTTTATAACACGTACTGCCGGCGTAACCAGTGGTACGGATCCCAGTTGCTCTCGACACCATGTCGGTAGCAATAAAGGCAGATTCTTGAGCGTCTGCACGCTCATGGCTGTGACAACATGAATTCGGCCATCGCGCCACGCCGTTTCAACTTCGGCCAACGTTGTCTGATCAATGTCTGGTAATGTTCGTTCATAGACGGAAAGGTAATTAACGATGGCGCCTCGCTCTCGCAGAGTATCCGCCAACATTTCCCGGCCTTCACTACCGCGGATGATACGTACTTGCTTGCCAGCGACATACTGAAGAGCCGTTTCCTTAAGTAAGCTTTCGCTGTCAAAGCCCTCAGCAGATTCTATGTCAACGCTTCGCCCAGCGCTCCGAATAGCGGCTGCGGTTGTCGGTCCAATTGCACCCACAAGGGCGTTTTGTGCATGGGTCAGCCCCTCTGCAACAGAGTTACGACTAATAAAGATAGCGATATCTGGAATTGGTAGATTGGTTGCCTCCGCGTCGACTACAGCGCTTTGCCGGGGCAGAATCTCTATGGCGGGAAAGCGATACGCGATTCCACCCTTTTCCTCGATTGCCTCAATGAGTTCGGCGGCCACAGCCTCTGGCCGAGTGATGAGAACACCAATCCCCTGTAGTGAGGTGTCAGTCATTCATGACCTCAATAGAATCCAGAAGTTCTATAGCGCCATTGGTGATTAAGCGAGCGGCCAGAGTCTCGCCGAGTTGTTCTGCCTCGCCCGCATCACCAGTGATTGAGTCCTTGATTGTTTCTCCACCATCCGGATGGGCAACCAATGCAGTTAATTCTAGCGAGCCACCTTCAATAGTGGCGAATGCCGCAACCGGAGACTGGCAGCTGGCGTTGAGAACGCGCGCAATCGCACGCTCCGCGTTGGTAGTCTGTAGTGTTGTTGGGTTGTTGAGTAATTTGAGTATTTTGCGAAGTGCGGTATTGCCTTCAAGACATTCAATTCCTAAAACGCCTTGCGCTGCAGCTGGCAACATTTCAGCGGGCGAAAACTGATGACTTATGTGACTATCGAGGCGCAGTCGCTCCAAGCCGGCTGCCGCGAGAATGATCGCGTCATAATCGCCATTCTCGAGCTTCGCGAGCCGTGTATTCACATTGCCTCTGAGTGGTTCAACGCGAAGGTCGGGACGGAGCATCTTGAGCTGTGCCTGGCGGCGTAAACTCGAACTTCCAATTAATGCGTTCTCTGCCAGCTCGTCGAGCTGCACGCCACCGTTCGTGATCAGTGCGTCCCTGTGATTCGCTCGAGTCATAGTCGCGGCGATGCAAAATCCTGCTGGCATTTTAGCCGGAACGTCTTTCATTGAATGTACCGCAAGGTCTGCCACGCCGTTTTGCATGGCGATCTCTAGCTCTTTAATGAATAACCCTTTACCACCGATCTTCTGCAAACTACGGTCAAGAATCTCATCACCCTTAGTTGACATCGGAACAAGCTCGGTTTCTGAAACGTCCGGATGTTTAATGAGCTCCGTAGCTACATGCTCAGCTTGCCAAAGTGCTAGAGCGCTCTTGCGAGTTGCGATACGAATTTTCAAGCGAGCCAGACTCCTTTTAAGCGCTAACGTACTGCAATCAGCTGCCAGCATCTAATTATCAGCTCTTTACCCCTTACTTGCTAGCTCAGCTCCAGGGTATCGCATCAATCTTCGCTAATTTGAAAATAGATTTTGAGTTTGTAAAGTTGAAAAATAAAAAAAACGGGCCCGAAGGCCCGTTAAGTAACTGATTTTTATTAAATAGTCAGTCAAGGGAAATACCATATTATGGTTATCTAGCTGGTGTGAATTCTGGATAGGCCTCAAGACCGCACTCATGGGTATCTACCCCTTCGTATTCCTCTTGTTTGGAAACACGAATCCCAATAGTCTTCTTCAAGACAATCCAGACCAACAGACTTGTTAGGAAAACCCAAGCGAAGATTGATGCGATACCCTGGAGCTGAACGAGAAAAATGGCGTCTGGGTTTGTGATGCAAACTGCCAGTACTCCCCAGATTCCAACGACGCCATGAACCGAAATAGCACCAACTGGGTCATCTATCTTTAATTTATCAAGACCAACAATCGAAAGAACAACGAGAAGGCCACCGATAGCGCCAATCAGTGTTGCCGTAAGTGGTTCTGGCGTAAGTGGCTCTGCCGTAATAGCGACAAGGCCTGCAAGGGCGCCATTAAGCGCCATGGTCAGGTCAGCCTTGCCGAACCAGAATCGCGCCAGTAACAGCGCCGCTATAAGCCCACCGGCGGCGGCCATATTGGTGTTCACGAAGATCATTGCTACAGAGTTAGCCTCACTGACATCAGACACTTTGAGCTGTGAACCACCATTAAAACCGAACCAGCCGAGCCAAAGAACTAATGTTCCGAGCGCTGCCATGGGAAGGTTGCTGCCTGGTATTGCATTGACCTGCCCATTCTTACCATACTTGCCTTTTCGAGCACCGAGGACTAGAACGCCGGCCAGAGCAGCTGCTCCACCACAAAGATGAACAACGCCTGAGCCTGCGAAGTCTAGAAATCCAGCTGTTTCTAAGAAGCCGCCGCCCCATTTCCAGAAGCCTTGTACTGGATAAATAAATCCGGTCAAAACGATACTAAAGGCAAAGAATGACCATAACTTCATCCGCTCCGCTACAGCGCCTGAAACGATCGACATCGCGGTTGCTACGAATACAACTTGGAAGAAGAAGTCCGATAGGTTTGAGTAGTAGGTCTCACCGCCACTGGCAATGACATCGGCAGCGCTGTTGTCGCTTGAGGACAGCAATCCCGTGCCGATTGTCGAGAGACTCTCGAATATACCGCCACCGAAGTCGCCGGGGTACATAATGGTGTAGCCGCATAACATGTACATGATGCAGGCTATGGAATATAGGCCGACGTTTTTGGTCAGAATCTCGGCCGTGTTCTTAGCACGGACGAGGCCGGCTTCAAGCATTGTGAAACCAGCGGCCATCCACATGACTAATGCACCCATCACTAGAAAGTAGAAAGTATCGAGTGCGTACGAAAGTTCTGTAACCTGTGTCGCTATCTGAGTTGTTGCTTCCACGAGTGTTTCCTCTTTAAATTTATTAAACGGCTTCGCTACCGGTTTCCCCGGTGCGAATTCGAATGGCATGAACAATTTCGGTGACAAATATTTTGCCATCTCCAATCTTGCCGGTACGTGCGGTATTGGCTATCGCCTCAATTACCTGCTCGAAAATATCGTCGGCCACCACCAACTCGATTTTCACCTTCGGCAGAAAATCGACAATATACTCAGCGCCCCGATAGAGCTCTGTATGGCCACGCTGGCGACCAAAGCCTTTGACTTCGGTCACTGTGATGCCCTGAATGCCGATGTCGGCAACGGCTTGTCGCACGTCATCGAGCTTGAATGGTTTAATTATCGCTGTGATCATTTTCATTACGATTACCCCTTACTTAAAGTCGAATGACTTGCCGACAGTGAAGATCAACGCTTGGTCTGATTCGCCATTAGTGTTTAGGTCTTCGTCGTTAAGAAGCAGCGTGATGCCGAGGTCTATGTCACCAACGGTCGCGCTGTAGCCGGCTTCGAGATATTTGCCTGAGAAGTCTTGTGAAAACGCGGCGTACTTACCGAAGAAGCCGTTCTTCTCCACGCTAAGCGAATAATGGGTATAGCTCTGAGTCGGTCCGCTAAAGTTCTTATACGTTCCAACGGCAACGTCTAGTGCAAATATTCCGAGCGAAGAACCGAGGTTAATTTCCTGATAGGTATCATCGAAGTCACCAGTGTAGAAATAGCCGGTGTAGCCGACACTGTACCCAAGGCCGTCGGCGAGCTCGCCGCCGTAACCAAAGTACCCATCAATCTCAAGTCCATCCTTGACGTCGGCCGCCCATGTACCGACGTAGAATCCATCGCTTTCGTAGTCTAGACCGCCGCTGGCAGAGGACTCAGCCTGAAAAATACCGCGGTAGTAGTATTCACTGGCGAAACCAAGATTGCCCGATGCACCAGCATGTGCCGCGCCAGAGGTGATAAGCATCAATGCAACTAGCGCTATTTTTCGAATGTTCATTTTTTACTGCTCCATTTCAAGGTTAAGGTCGAATGACCTGTTGTCTTGATATAAAGCAGGATGCGTGCCAAGTTCGAAAAAACTCATAAGATCAATATCTTAAGAATTTTCAATTAAAAGTAGCGAATCATGCTGGTGCAGTGCGTGGGCACCTTGCACTGCTTTGGCCTGCGAGGCCCAATCAACTTCGCTCTCGCATCAGTGCATCTGTATTTGCTGCTGGCCTTTTGGCGGTATATAGCCGACTGACTAGATATAATCTTGTACAGTATGTTTTTTAAGCGTAGCTGCAATTTTAATGATTCAGTACTCTCCAAGGTAGAAAATGTACTTTGCCGACTAAAACAAATCTAGCCAACCAACCAAGCACTGAGCATGAAAGGCAAGCAAATATCCCAAGTAAAAACATAAGTACTCGTTGATCAGAGAACTCTGGTACTAGCGCAAAACCAATGAATAATAATCCCAAAAAGATTGCGCAAACAAAGCCAACCCAATGAATAATTAAAGCAAATTTTTTAAGAAGTTCCATTACCCAACCTCAAGCAGAGTGTCACTTTCATGCGAAGTTATTTGGATTCATTAATCATGTAATCGACAGCTGCTTCGACTTCGGCATCTGATATGTCGGGACGACCACCTTTTGGCGGCATATAGCCGACCGATCCAATATAGCCTTGCACGGCATTCTTTTTAAGCATAGCGGCACCTCGAGCAATACGTTCAGACCATGCTACAACGTCGCCAGTTATGGGTGCGCCACCAACACCCGCGCTATGACAAGCGATACAGGCCATGTTGTAGACCTGCAAGCCTGATATTGCTGTAGCAACAGGTTCCGGCTCTGGCACTATTTTAACAGTTGGCGCAGAGATTTTTTGTACCTCTCTGGATCGATCGACCTGTCCGACTGGACGGATACGCTCGACAACAGCTGCCTGTAATTCAGCCGCATCACGGGTGTGAACCTCTTGTGTTAAGTCATATATTTTTATCAAATAAGCAAAAAAGGCTATCAGCATAAGAGCAATGATAACGATGGAGCGCGTATCAAGAAAATTTTGGTTCTGACTCAAGGTAAACTCCGGAGAATATAAAGGGATGCGTTGGGCCAAGAGCCCGGCTATAAGTATCAATTATATATCATCAGCCGATGAGGAGAGATGATCTTTGGATGAACCTGGCTGTAATTTAGCTAGAACTTTCTGGAATGCATGATATGAATATAAAAAGAAACCATACGTTGGGCTTAGAAGAGGCTCGAAATCGGGTAGATGGTATGGCCGATTCTCTTTCCAGTAAGTACGGACTTAATTCGTCGTGGGACGGCGATAATCTAAGAATCACTGGCAGCGGTGTTGACGGCAAGATCGTGGTCGCCGCTTCGTCCGTCGACGTGGAGCTTAAGCTGGGATTCGCTTTGAAGATGCTGGAGAACACCGTTCGCACCTCGATCGAGGATGCAATGGATAGACATCTGGCTTAATTTTCGATTACGGTCGTCACCCGCATCTATTCCGGACGGGTCTTACATTAGTAGTTCGTGACCCGGCGGCAACTTGCGAGTCACCCACATCACAAGGCGATGTTTGATGCTCGGCATTGAAATTTGCTCGTTGGGAATTGGACTGATGGCCTTGTCGTGTACAAGCAATCGATACGCATACTGAATTTTTAGATCGTGGGAATCAGTCGTACTGAATTCAACAACGCCCCGCTCTACCGCATCATCCAGCACCATCTCAAGCGCAAGCTTTAACAGCTTCTTCTCGTTTTTTAGTTTCTTCGCCATAGTCGTATCGGAGTCTACTACGCTGCCACCGGCTTCGCGATATCTCCAGGTTTTGGCGCGATTTGATTGATGTCGATGAAAAGCCCTTGAATTGCCCAACCATGAAAGCGTTAGATTTGTTGATGACAAAGGCGATGGGCCGCACGGGATTCACGTTATTAAGAAAGTTGTCGAGGTTACTAAATGGGCGAAGACTTTCTCGTATACTCGGTTGAAGTAAACGCAAGGCCGGGTAGTGATGATCAATCTAGAAGACCGACTTCGCCAGATTGTTGGTGAGAAAGACGTAATCAGTGGCCCGGATCTTCTGGAGCGAGCGACTTCTTATTGGGATTCGTCGCCAACGCTGGCTAAGGCCATGGTTAGGCCGCGATCCACAGAGCAGGTCAGCGATATTCTTCGTATCTGCAACGAGTTGCATCAAACCGTAGTTGTTCAGGGTGGGCTGACTGGCGCTGTTAAAGGCGCCTCAACTCAGCCCGAAGACCTTATTATCTCTCTCGAAAAGATGACCGATATCGAGTCGGTGGATCAGCTAGATGGCGTTGCCGTTATTCAGGCCGGTGCGATTCTGCAAACAGTACAAGAGCAATTAGCTGAACAGGGATTCTTATTTCCGCTTGACCTCGGCGCACGTGGTAGTTGCACTATTGGAGGCAATGTAGCGACAAATGCTGGTGGCATAAATGTTTTGCGATACGGGATGATCCGAAATTCGGTGCTGGGCCTGGAAGCCGTGCTCGCCGATGGCACCATCATTTCATCGATGAGTGAGATGCTGAAGAACAACACTGGTTATGATCTCAAACAGTTGTTCATCGGCAGTGAAGGGACCCTCGGCGTCGTTACCCGGGTCGTCGTCAAACTGCATCCGCTGCCGAAGAGCCGTCAGACGGCTTTGCTCGCGATGGAGTCTTTTGATGCGGTAGTCGATCTTCTTAAAACGCTGAAATCGGACCTTGCTGGGACTTTGAGTGCTTATGAAGTCATGTGGAACAACTATTTCAGTTCCGTCACGGTCGATGGAGCACATGCCTCGCCGTTGTCACGTGACTATCCCTACTATGTTCTAACCGAGGCGGAAGGCGCGAATCCGACCGCCGATGAGGAACGCTTCCAGCGAGTTCTGGAGCAAGCATTCGAAGGCGGTGGCGTCGTTGACGCAGTCTTGCCGAAATCAGAAGTGGAACGTGATGCCTTATGGGCGATTCGGGAAGACTTTGACGTGGTGTTGCCAGCGTATCTCTACGACGTCAGTCTGCCGATACGCTCGATGAGTCTCTATGTGGATCGAGTAAAGATCGCTCTGTCAGAGTGGCGTGAAGATACGCTGCTTTTGATATTCGGACATATCGCTGATGGGAACTTGCATATTTTCATTGGGCCTTTTGGTGATGACGCGCATCGTGAACGATGCGATGGCATTGTTTACGGCTGTCTTGAGGGCCTTAAAGGCTCGATTTCCGCCGAGCATGGGATTGGCGTAGATAAGAAGGCTTGGCTCAGTAGCACGCGAAGTGGAAGCGAGACCAGATTGATGAAGTCATTGAAGGGATTGTTGGATCCAACGAATCTGTTGAATCCAGGCAAAGTGGTTGACCGAGAAGGGCAGGAATGAATTTCACATTTACGCCCAAGATAAGAAGTACTCACTTCACTGTGGATCTCTGACGGGATTGATATACGGCAAACCTTAGTATGACGATTGGTTAGCTGTACTATGAGCCCATGTTCCGATTCTCATTCACTATCTTGGCCATTTTTGCATTCGTGACTCCGGATTTATCGTTCGCTGAGGGTCGTTATCCCACGTCGCTTATTCGTATCCCCGAGTCAGTCGAAACGATTTTTGTCGCTGAGACGTCGACCTCGGCATTTCATCAGTTCGATAACTTGGATGGCAATCTTGTGCTCGCCAACAGCTTTTACATGTCGATCGGACAAAGTGGCCCTGGCAAGCAACGATCCGGCGATAAGCGAACGCCACTCGGTCTTTACTTCGTGACGGAGCAACTAGATACGAGCAAGCTTCATGAAAAATACGGAGTGGCGGCTTATCCTTTGGATTATCCCAACGTCTGGGACCAACAGGCCGGAAGAGACGGCGATGGAATTTGGGTGCACGGCGTTCATCCGGAAGGTGGTCGACGACCCCCACGTGATACCGACGGGTGCATCGCACTGCCGAATGAAGATCTCAAGTTACTGCAGGGCAGTATCGAAGGTAACGTAACCCCGGTATTGGTTACGCAACAGCTCGACTGGAGCGATAAGCGGAGTGACACGCTATTAAGGCCTGAACTGGAGTCGGCAATTTCCCGATGGGCGTCTAGTAAAGCGAATGGGGACTTGCATGCCTACCTGTCTTCGTACGATGCTGGTTTTCGTCGCTGGGGCATGAGTAATGCAGAATGGTCCGCACTTTTCCTGCAGCCGAACGGATTTAGAGACTATCAAAGCACTCAGGTTGAAGATCTTTTGTTGATCGCTTATCCGGAGGAGGAAGGTCTCTACTTAAGTCGCTTTCGATTGACAGCAATCTCTGCACACGAGCAAATTGATTCCATCGTTCGACTGTACTGGCGCCGAGATGAAAGTGGCGCCTTAAAAATTGTGGCAGAGGATGTGGGCTAGTAGCGTAAGCCTTCGCGTTCGGTGAGTTCGTCGACGAGCTCTAGAAGCTGTGGTATTCCACCGGCTGTACTGACATTAGTGTGGTACTTGCCGTTCACGACAACCATCGGAACACTGGCCACGTTATAGCGACGAGCGAGATCCTGAGCAACTCGCAATGCCTGATCGACCTCAAACGAATTCCAGGTGCGATTAAAATCGTCTGCGCTTACACCAGCGCGCACAAACAAACGTTCGATAGTTCTCTGCGATGTCAGACGATTGCCTCGGTTGTGATACTCCTCAAAAACCATTTGGCGGAACGCGCCCGGATTCTTGAGTTGGCCCGTCTTCGCAAGAAAGACCTCGGTGTAATACAGCTGCGCGTGTATTTGGGCGAGCTGATTGAAAATGGCAGGGATTCGAACGAATCGGATGCTGGGATCTTTGTTCTCTGCCCATGCATTGATATGCGGTTCGAGAGTTAAACAATGAGGGCAGCTGTACATAAAGATTTCAGCAACCTCGATCTTATCCGCACCGCCAACGGTTGGCTGAGTAGGGATCAGGCGAGTGAAATTCCGACCTTCCTTGTACTTCCAAGACCTGGGGGCGGCTGTTGCAGCATTATCAGTCCGAGCCAGAACAATCGCCTTATCCTCCGGCTCTGCTTCAGCGGCTGATTCTTCGACTACTTCCAGTGACTCAGTTTTCGCTATGTCCGATTCTGTGACTTCAGAAGCACCGTCGTTGGTTTGCTCTCCTGTGGTGATAGCAGTGTCTACAGCAGGTGTTTCAACAGTTTCTTCCTTACTGCAGCCAACAATGAGAAGCGTAAATGTGACTAATATGGCAACCCAGATAGTATTTTTCATACTTACTTAAGACCCTGTATATAGGAAGAAAGCGCCGCAATATCATCTTTATCGAGATTCGCTGCGATGTCTCGCATGATGCGAGTTTTGCCGTCGGTCATTCGGGTACCGTTCGCATAATCATTCAATTGTTTAGCTGTATACGCTGCATGTTGCCCTTGTAGAGCTGGGTAATTAGCGGCGGGATTACCACGGCCATTAGGGCCATGACATGCTAGACAAGCCGGTACTTTGGCTTCTTTGTTGCCACCACGGTAAAGCGCTTCACCGCGCTCAATTAGAGCTTCATCGGCTACCGATTGTATAGCTACTGGCAGGCTTTCATAGTAGACCGCGAGATTCGCCATATCAGCGTTGGATAACATCATTGCCTGACTGGACATTAACGGGTTATTTCGACTGCCGTCCTTAAATGCTTGTAGTTGGGAAAGTATGTAGGGGGCGCTTTGACCGGCGATATTCGGCCACATTGGAATTGAGCTATTACCTTCGGCTCCATGGCAAGCTATACAGGTGATCGCACGCTGCTTGCCGGCGCTTGCCGTTCCGTCAACGAGACTCTCGGCCTGAATGGTGGTGCCAACCAGTGCGAGGCTGGCGATGACGAACAGATGTGAGAGCTTCATTTTCATAGCGTTTAATCGTGATTTCCCTGCTTTGGGTGTATGCGAATCGAATAATTGATTGTGCCGAGCGCCGGCGTAGAACTGGAAGGTCCTTGATTGTCTTAATGTCTTGCTGCGCACCTCTGAACCCGTCAGACTAGCCTATCGGCCCTGTATTCAGCAGCCCTAAATTATACACATTATCCGCAGGGCGTACCCTATGTCGCAATACCCAGAAGCCCATTTCATTAAGAGTGCGAATGCGTTGACCCAGTTTGTTCAGGATTCGGGGGCCGAGGTCGCCGTCGCCGGGCGCTCGAATGCCGGTAAGTCCAGCGCTATCAATATCATTGTCAATCGTCGCCAGTTCGCTCGTACAAGTAAAACTCCTGGTCGAACGCAACTCGTCAATTTCTTTGCGCTGCAGGATGCAAAGCGGCTGGTTGACCTGCCGGGCTATGGATTCGCAAAGGTGTCGGATAAGAAAAAGCATCATTGGGGCGACCTCATAGCCGACTATTTTGAGGTCCGACAAAGCTTGCGCGGACTGTTTTTGATCGTGGATATCAGACGACAGATTACGGCCTATGATTTACAGATGCTGGATTTCGCAGAGCAGGTCTCGTTACCAACACATGTATTGCTGACAAAAACCGACAAGCTGAAGCGAGGCCAGGCGGCGAAGGCTTTGCTTGAAGTAGAAAGAGACCTTGGCGATATAGCCACGGCACAACATTTTTCGGCGCTGACGCGTCTGGGCGAAGATGATGCACGCGCGAAGCTCGATGAATTTCTATCATTAGAGCGGGAGAAATAAAACAACCTCGAAGTAGGCGCTGTGTTCACTGCCTCGGGGTCAGAGGAAGCACATGGCTTGGAGTTGCCGCTCATGTGCCTGTCTAGGGAGGTCAGCAGGCGAGTGACTTATGCACTCAGAAGATTAGAGGGCACAAGGTTCTTAGAATTCATTGAATTTTGTAAGTTACTAATTATTATTAGGAATTTTCTTAGCATAAGTCTAATGCGACTGATGATCTAATGCGCTTCATCCCAGTTCTTGCCGACACCAACGTCCACTTTCAGTGGAACCGACAAAGATGCCGCGGCATTCATTAGATCCGTAACACAGTCCTTGATGCTCTCAACCTTGTCCTTATCAACTTCGAAAACGAGCTCATCGTGAACCTGCATGATCATACGGGCTCCGGGTCGTTCATCTTGTAGCCACTGGTGTACTGAAATCATCGCGCGCTTGATGATGTCAGCGGCCGTACCCTGCATAGGTGCGTTGATCGCAGTGCGCTCTGCGTATTGGCGACGATTGGCATTTCGAGCATTAATTTCCGGGAGATACAGTCGGCGGCCAAAAACCGTTTCGACAAACCCATTGGCACAGGCGGTTTCGCGTATGTCGTCCATATAGGCTTTCACGCCCGGATAGCGGTCAAAATACATGTCCATATATTCCTGGGCCTCACCGCGGGAAATACCGAGTTGCTTGGCCAAACCAAATGCTGACATGCCGTACATCAATCCAAAGTTGATCGCCTTGGCGGAGCGCCGTTGGTCATCAGTGACCTCATCGATGGCTAAAGCGAAAACCTCAGCGGCCGTGGCTCGATGTACGTCCTTCTCGTCCGCAAATGCTTTTGTCAGATTCGGGTCCGAAGACAAGTGCGCCATGATGCGCAGTTCGATCTGGGAGTAGTCGGCTGCTAGTAGAACTCGGCCTTCTGGTGCGATGAATGCCTGACGGATACGGCGACCCTCCGGCGTTCTGATCGGTATGTTCTGCAGATTGGGGTCGGTAGAGGAAAGCCGACCGGTGGCAGCGACAGCCTGACGGTAAGACGTATGTATGCGTCCAGTACTTTCAGAGATCTGTAAAGGTAGTTTGTCAGTATAGGTACTCTTGAGTTTGCTGATGCTGCGAAACTCAATAATGACGGCCGGCAACTCATAGTCATTTGCCAGCTCAACCAGCACATCCTCTGCCGTTGAGGGCTGTCCTTTAGGTGTCTTTCTAATGATCGGTAGACCCTGCCGCTCGAAAAGTATCTGTTGGAGTTGCTTGGGGGAACCAAGGTTAAAAGGCCCGCCAGCCAGTTCGTGTGCTTTGATCTCAAGTTCGACTATTTTCTTCGCTAGCTCTCCACTTTGCATGAGGAGCATTTTGCGATCGACCAACACACCGGTTTCTTCCATCTCCAGCAATATCGGCACCAGCGGCTGTTCGATGTTCTCGTAGACGCTCTTCAACGCAGGGTGTTCGCTAAGTTGATTCCATAAGGTCTCATGCAGCTGCAGGGTGATGTCGGCATCTTCGGCCGCGTACGAGGCGGCCGTCTCCAAGTCGACCTGATTGAATGTCAGTTGCTTGGCACCTTTGCCAGCAACATCTTCATAATGAATAGTTTTGCGGCCCAGATAGTGCTTCGTCACCGAGTCCATGTTGTGACGCGTCGCTACGCTATTGAGCACGTACGACTCCAACATAGAATCGAACTTCATACCCGCCAATGCGATGTTATAACGCGCTAGAATATGGGCGTCGTATTTTAGATGATGACCCACTTTTTTCTTATCATCGTCTTCAAGCCACCCACGCAGTTTCTGTAACACCTCGTCTCGTGGTAGCTGATCTGGCGCACCTGGGTAGTCATGTGTCAAGGGAATGTAGGCAGCTTCATTAGCGCTTACAGAAAGTGAGAATCCGACAATCTGTGCTTCCATGTAGTAGATGCTGGTCGTTTCGGTGTCGAAAGCAGTGAGTTTTGACTTATCTATTTTTTCCATCCAACGGTCAAAGGCACCCCACGTAAGGACGGTTTCATAGTTGGTTTCCTCTGCTTTTTTGATCGGTGCAACCGCCTGTTCAGCTTCGTCATCGAGCTGGCCAAGCATTGAGCGCAATTCAAAATGACCGTAGAGTTCACGCAGACGATTGGTATCAGCCGGACTCGGAGCGAGCTCCGAGATGCTCGTCTCGAGCTCAAGGTCTATCCGAATTGTGGCGAGATTCTGGGACAAGCGAAGTTGCTTTACATTTTCTCGAAGACTGTCGCCAACCCTGCCTTTAATCTCATCGGCGTTTCGCAGAATTCCATCGGCACTGCCATACAGGTTCAACCACTTAGCAGCGGTCTTGGCGCCAACCTTAGGGACTCCGGGAATATTGTCTGACGTGTCACCAATGAGGGCGAGATAGTCCACGATCTGTTCCGGGAAAACATCGAATTTCGCTTTGACACCATCCCGATCCATTCTCGAATCATTCATCGTGTTAATCAATGACACTCTGTCATTCACGAGCTGAGCAAGGTCTTTATCGCCGGTAGAAACAAGAACACTGAGGCCAGCCTCACCAGCCTGCTTGCACAATGTTCCGATAACGTCATCTGCTTCCACTCCCGGTACTTTTAGCAGCGTTAGCCCCATCGCTTCGACTGCATCAAGGATTGGCTGCACTTGCGAGCGCAGCTCCTCCGGCATTGGTGGTCGGTTGGCCTTATACTCAGAGTAAAGGTCGTCGCGAAATGTCTTACCAGGCGCATCGAATACCACAGCAACATTGCTAGGCTTCTCTTCACGTAGGAGCTTTTGGATCATCGTCAGTACGCCATGCAATGCGCCGGTCGGTTCGCCTGCGGCGTTGGTTAGTGGCGGTAGCGCATGATAGGCGCGATACAAATACGATGACCCATCGATTAGGACGAGGTCAGTCATTGTTATTCCTGTTCGGATGCTTCGCTGTCACCCTTACCGTCTGTAGGATCTTCCATGCCGACAACCTCCTGTGATGGGGGAACAGCCATTTGGCTCGGATTGCCAGGAACGTACAGTGGGCCGCTTTGCCCACAGCCTGCAATAACAAATATGGATGCAATCACAGCCATCAATAAACAAATGCGTTTCATGGGATCGAATCTCGTTATAACGACAGATAATGATCGCTGGATTATAGATGCTGAAGCTATGAAAGGGACATCATTTTACGAAGCGTTTGGCGACCTGTTTATAGGCATCGCGGAAAGGGATACCTTCTTCGCGTACTAGCTGATAGGCCTCTGCGGTCGCGAATATCGCCTCGTCGAGATTAATATTATCCGGGATGAACTGCAGCCCATCCAGCAAGTACGCCATAATGTCGACGCTGTCGATGGCCAGATCGATTGCGCGGAACAACGGTGACTTCAGTCGCTGTAGGTCGCGGTGATAGCCGGACGGTAGTTTCGCGGTGATCATCAGTGACTCATCGAGGCAGGCTTGCGCAGTTGCTGACGATGCGCGAAGTAACTCAAGGACATCGGGATTACGCTTCTGTGGCATTATGGATGAGCCGGTCGTCACTTCCGCCGCAAGTGACACGTAAGCGAACTCCTGTGTATAAAACATCAACAGGTCGCTGGCCATGCGGCCGAGGTCCTGCAGCAAGAGAGTAATTTCAAAAAGCAGGGCGCTTTCGGCTTTACCCCGAGACAGCTGTGCCGCTGTTACAGGATTCTGCGTGATATCAAAGTCGAGTTTCGCTGTCGTCGCGTCTCGATCCAGTGGGAGCCCCGGTGTACCATAACCAGCAGCGCTGCCCAATGGGTTCTTATTGATGCGCTTTCGTAATGACATTAATCCTTCAGCAGCATCTGCGAACCCTTCGTCGAAACCGCCACACCAAAGTGCCACCGACGACGGCATCGCATGCTGCATGTGCGTATAGCCCGGTAACTCAATATCGCCCTGACGATCTTGCAAATTGCTGATCGATTCTCGCAGTTGGTTTACACAGCTAACCAGATCGTTCGACGCGTCTCGGAGATACATCCTGAGAGCGGTGAGGACCTGATCATTTCTGGAGCGGCCAAGATGTAGTCGGCCTCCCACCGGTCCGATCGCATCAGTTAGCCGTGACTCAAGCGCTGTATGTGCATCTTCATCTTCGAGGCTGATGCACCAATCACCCATTTCGAAACTTTTGCCGAGTGCAGTCAAGCCATCGCGAATTGCAGTGCAGTCGGCCGCGCTGATCAAGTCCTGCTCGGCGAGCATTTCTGCATGGGCTATTGAGCCATGTACGTCGTATGGGACGAGTCTGGCGTCGAGCTGGTGATCTTCACCTGCGGTGTAACGTAAGACTCGCTCATCGAGTGGTAGACCTTTTTCCCAGAGCCTGCTCATGAGTCAGCACTTTGTTCGGCAAGTGTCAGTGCGCCGATATCATCGACGACCAAAGTACCGGTCCCTTCGTTGGTAAACACCTCGAGAAGGATGCTGTCAGCAACCTTACTAGAGATGATGTGTACGCGCTGCACGCCATTTGCGATGGCCGAGTCTATCGCTGCCGCCTTTGGCAGCATGCCGTCGGCGAGGCTTCCTGATTTGCAGAGTTTTTTGAGTGCAGCTCTGTCAATGTAGCTAATTAACGAAGTCGGGTCATTTATATCTTCAAGAATTCCGGCAGCTCCAGTTGCAAGTATTAGTTTCTCAGCACCTAATTCAGCGGCGATTGCTGCGGCAACCGTGTCGGCATTGATGTTAAGAATGGTGCCTGACTCATCGCATGAGATCGGGCTAACGACCGGCATCAATCCAGTATCGAGCTGCTTGCGCAAAATATCAGCATTGACAGAGTCGATGTCACCAACGAAGCCATAGTCAACTGAAGTTTGACCATCGCGCTCGACCAGCGGTCGCTTGTGCGCGCGAATTAAGCTGGCGTCGACACCACTGATACCGACGGCCGGAATATGTAAGTCACGACAAGTGGCGAGAATTCGAGTATTAATTTGGCCATTCAGGACCATCGTCGCGACATCGAGGGATTCGCTGTTGGTCACGCGACGGCCATCGATGAATGTGGTGTCGAGTCCGAGCGCTGATGCCAGTTTGGTAGACTGTGGCCCGCCACCATGAATCAAAACGACGCGAATGCCGACCTGGTAAAGAATGCCAACTTGCTCCATCAATGCTGCAGCTTTTTCCGCATCGGCGAACACTTCGCCACCTGCCTTGATGACGAATACTTTGCCTTTATAAAGGCGGATATATGGCGCGGCATGCTTGAGTGCCGAAACCACTATCGCACTATCATTCTTGTTGCTCATTTCTAGCTTCCTAGTATCTGATGCAGCACGGCCATTTGTGCGAGCATGCGGTTACGCGCTTCTGCGATCACTACGCTGCGTGGACCGTCCAGAATATTGTCTGTGACGACAACACCTCGACGAACAGGCAAGCAGTGCATGAAGCGGCAATTATCCTTAGCATTTTCAAACCAAGGCTCATCGACACACCAGTCGAGATGTTTTTCACGCAACTTCTGGTCATTCAGCTTGTCTCCGTAGTGACGGGTCGATGACCACGATTTTGCATAGATAACATGTGCGCCTTCCATCGCCTCGGTGCGCTGATCCGTTTCTGTTATCGACCCGCCAGATGCGGCCGCGGCTGTGGCCGCTTTTTGCATCAGGGCAGCAGGCAGCTCGAAACCTTCTGGCCGCAACACCGTAACGTCCATTCCACGTTTGGCGGCCATATGTAGGGTGGCGGCAGGAACGGCCAGAGGCAGAGCGCGTGGGTGATAAGCCCAGCTCAATACGAATTTACCGCCATTGGCGGGTATGTTTATGTCATCCATGGTTTTCCAGTCCGCGAGGCTCTGGCAGGGATGGTTCATTGCCGATTCCATGTTGATGTAGGGTGTATCAATCAAATCTGTCAGAGCGGTGAAGTCGGTTTCCTGCATATCGGCTTCAATGTTTTTACGCTCAGCGAAAGCACGAATTCCGATGGCGTCGCCATAAGAGGCAATAACTGGGACAGCTTCTCGAATATGTTCCGCAGCGGCTCCATCCATGACGATTCCTGGTCTTGATTCTATTCCGTGAATGGACATCTCAGGTGAAATGACGAAGGAGCCGCCACCGAGGCGAATCATCGCTGCCTGAAAAGAGGCCAATGTTCGCAAAGAGGGACTCAAAAACAAAAGCGACAACACTTTTCCTTTTAGTGCTTCCGGTTCTGGGCTCGAGTCAAGTCGACCTGCAAGCTCTACAAGAGCCTGTATCTCTTCATTCGAAAAATCGGCAAGGTCGTTAAACGCTTTCATCAATACTTCCTTTAGTCTGTTGCGGGCGCAATATTTTGTAACGCCTCGGCGAGATGATCAATGTGTTGTAGTTCGAGAACCAGCGGAGCGAGTATTCGGATTATATTAGGATCGCTACTGGTGCCCGTCAAAATATCATGGCTGAGAAGTGCGTCGCGCACTTCGACGGCCGGCCGATCGCAAACCAGACCGAGTAAGAGGCCCATGCCTTGAATTCGCGTAACCGGCCCGACAACGCACTTTTCGCGAATGGCTATCTCCGAACGGCGCACATTACTAAGTAGATTTTCATCGCTAATCGCATCGATTGTTGCCACGATTGCCGCCGCTGCTAGCGGTCCACCGCCGAAGGTCGTGCCGAGGTCACCGGTACCGAAACAGACCGCAATCGAGTGAGTGCAAAGAACAGCACCGCAGGGGATTCCACCTCCCAGTGATTTCGCGCTGGTCAGAATGTCCGGCTCGATCTGATGCACATCTACTGCAAAGAACTGACCACAGCGACCGATGCCGGACTGCACTTCGTCAGCAATAAGAAGTGCACCATTAGCGCTGGTCAGATCTCGTAAAGAGTGAAGAAAATCCGTTGATAAGTCATACCCACCGGCGACGCCCTGTACAGGCTCGAAAATTACAGCTGCGATGTCATCGCCTATCATTGCTTCTGCCGCAGCGATGTCATCGCGCGGTATGAAGTCGACTTCGAGTGGTTTGTTCGGGAAACCGTACCAACGATCGGCGTTCCAAGTTACTGCGGCCGCAGCTGCTGTGCGCCCATGGAAACCATGAGTGATTGCGAGTACTTTCTTGCGGCCCGTCGCCATACACGCCATACGCAAGGCATTTTCATTTGCTTCAGCGCCAGAGTTGACGAAGAAGACGCGGTCGAGTCCTTTTGGAGAAACACGTGTCAGTTTTTCGGCAGCCTGGGCGCGAATCTCCAGAGCCACTACATTGCTTTGAAAGATTAGCTTATTGCACTGCTCGGTGACTGCCTTCAACTGCTTCGGATGACCGTAACCGAGTGCAGCGACAGCGTGGCCTCCGTACAGATCGAGAATACGTCGGCCATCATCTGTAAATATATCGCAACCGCTGGCGCGCACCGGAACAAATGGCAGCTGACCGTAGACTGGGATCGTCACGTTGGCTTCGCGAATTCGCGGGTCTGATATCACCGCTTGATCATTACTTTTAGACATCAGGTCCAACCCGGCGCAGCAGCAGTAAGCCCACTGGTTTCAGGCAAATTCCAGAGCCGATTCATCCATTGTACCGCGCCACCAGCGGCACCTTTGACGAGGTTGTCAATCGCGCTCATCACGACGACTGAATCGCCGTCAGTAGCGACACCGATGTGACACATGTTGCTCGCGACGACGTTTTTCAGTTTCGGCGTCGTGCTAACGATCTCGACGAATGGAGAATTTGCATACGCGCTGACATACAAGTCCCGAATCTGATCTTCACTCACAGCTTCCTTGGTCCTAGCTTGCAGCGTTACGTGAATACCTCTTGCGAATGGTCCCGAATGAGGTACGAAATGCACAGTCGTTTCGTGGCCACTGGCGACACTCACGAGTCTCGCAATTTCCGGCGAATGACGATGAACCAGCGGTTTATAGGCATGCATATTGCTGTTGCGTTCAGGATGATGCGTGCCCACTTGCGGGATGCGCCCGGATCCAGTACTGCCGGTTACACCTGAGATGAAAACGTCCGGTTCCGTCAGGCCCGACCGCATCAGCGGTACTGCTGCGAGCAAACTCGCTGTGGCAAAACAGCCCGGGTGTCCGACATGCGCTGTCGAGATCGTGCTCAGGTGCTCGGGTACCGCGCAGGTGAAAGTACTGAGCAACTCCGGCGCACCATGCTGCGCGCCGTATATGGATTCCCAAGCTGACTGTTCCGGGTATCTGAAATCCGCAGATGAATCTACGACGTGCAGGACCAGATTTTTTTCTTCACTTGCCGCAATCACTGCCGCTATGACTTCAGCTGAAGCACCATGTGGCGCAGCAGAGAACAGAGCAAGATTGCTGCCATCTTCAATTTCGTTCAGCCAGTCTTTACGACTGACAAAGCGGGTTCCTGACAATACTTGAGACAGATGACCGAAGGCCTCACCAACTAATTGCCCGGCTCGACTATCAGAAACAGCAGCGGCGAGCTCGAATTTCGGATGACCTGCGATCAATCGTAATAATTCACCACCAACGTAGCCGCTTGCGCCAATGATAATTGCCTTGATTGGAGCGTTCATGCCGCTTCCTTGCCGAGCAGATTAGCAATTTTGTCGCCCAGTACAACACCACTCGAGAGCGCATTAATTCCTGGCAATGAGAGCCGCTCCGCGATTTGCTGAACACCAACGTCATTGTCCGTAGCCGGGCCGGTTACCACGGCAGGTTCTATATCGAATTCATCTCGTAAAATCTTGGCACCGCCCCATGCCGATACCGGATCATTGGCGCATAATACGACCGCTGTTAGCGAAGCCTTAATTTGTTCATCAGCAAGAATAGCGGCGACGCCGTACGCGCCGAGTAGGCCGTCGCCAAGTTCGAGAACGACTACGTCTGGTTTCTTCGCACCGAGGCTAGTTAACAGCGAGCGCGTTAGAGCCGGGCCGTTTTCAGCTGTCGTCGTGACAACTCCGAGATCCGAAAAGATCATCGTGTCAGTGGCGCCAGCGTCTTTCATGGCGAGTACATCCCGACGCAATGAAACACCCGTTGCCTTGCAGGCGGCTACATTTAAACCGAGATGACGCAATCTGCCGACGATGGCACAGGCTGCTGCCGTTTTTCCCGAGTCCATGCAAGTGCCGGCGAGCGCGACGACAGGAACGCCGTTCATATCCAATTGTGCATTGACGTCGAGTGTGGCGGCTCCAGCACGGGCTGGAACACCGATTCGCTCACCCAAGTAGGGGAACTCCAGGACAGCACCAAGTACTTCGCAGTCAAATGCTGCGCCAACATCAGGGTTTGCCGAATCACAAATGCCGATGACCCCGCCAATATTCAGGAGTTGTACATGATCACCGGGCGATAGCTTGGTGGGTAAGTGCCCGGAATAACCGCGCAAGGCATTGCGGTGTCCAAGCGCCCCAACCACAACGTCGCCCATAGTGACGGTCGCCATTCGACCTGATATCAGTTCGAGTTGGTTGTATCGAGACTTATTATTCAATACGCGAACGGCGATGAGTATACCTTCTTCACAGGGGATATCCGATGACAGGCGCAGCACCGATGTCAGATCGTTGTGTTGAGCGACGGACGCTATTTTGTCGACTACTATGTTCTTCATGTCATTCTCCCGCTGCTCTTGTTTGGAGCGAGCCCGGCAACGACAGGATTCGTGCGTAGCCGAGCGTGTCGCTGGCGGTCCATTCACCAGCCGATTCACCATATACACCTTTGGTTGCCGCGAGCAATGAATGTCGCGAGGCTGACCCATCAATGAACAACTGGCCTGGTCGCAGCGTGAATGTAACGGTTCCACTGACGCGTCTTTGTGATGAAGTCAGCAGCGCCTCGATATCGTCGCAAGCCAGATCCAGCTGTTTCCCCTCATGTATGAGATCTCCATAGATCGCGGAGACGCTATCTTTGACACGTATCTGTTGACCACTCAAAACCAGCTTTTCAAGTTCACGGTGTGCCGTAATTAATGTGATCGCTGCGGGCGCCTCGAACGCGACACGTCCTTTAGTCCCAAGCACCGTGTCACCAAGATGAATACCGCGGCCGACACCATAGCGGCCCGCAAGAGTTTCGAGTTGCTCAATAAGCTCAACGGGCGCGAGCGCCTTTTTATCAAGAGCGACTGGCACTCCGCCGACAAATTCCAGGGTGTGAGTCGATGCGGTAAGCGGTTTTGAAAACGCAGTCGGTGACAATACCCACGCAGACTCTGGAATCGATGCCTCTGAGGTCAGAGTTTCCCGACCACCGATGGTTATCCCCCATAGCCCTCGATTGATTGAATAAGCGGACCCTTGAGATGGTAAGGGCAAATTATGGTTTTCGAGATAGGCCAGCTGGTCTTCGCGAACCCAGTTGTTGTCCCGAACCGGTGCTAAGACTTCCAGCCCAGGATTCAATGTTCTGAGGGCGACCTCAAATCGAACCTGATCGTTGCCAGCTGCCGTGCAACCATGGGCAACCGTTGTTGCGCCACGCTCGGATGCGATCTTCGCCAGCCTTTCTGCTTGCAGTCCTCTTTCGGCTCCCACACACAGTGGGTAGGCTTGGCCCCGCAGTACATTACCGGCGATCAAGTGTTTGATGACAGTGTCGAAAAAGTCCTGCTTTGCATCAATGAGGATATGCTCAATCGCACCCAATGCCATTGCACGCTTTTCGAGCGCGACAGCAGCAATCGCGTCAATGCCACCAGTATCAACGCAAGCAGTGATGACATCGCGACCGTAGTTCTCCTTTAGCCATGGGACGCAAAATGACGTGTCCAGGCCTCCTGAAAACGCCAAAATAATAGGTGATGTGTCCGTGCTCACTGTGCTCTCCGAAAGGGTCAGGGCCGAGCGGAATGCTCGATCCTTGAGATTATAATTTTCTGTGCGACTCCAGATTCGGTCGCGACAAATACGGTGTCATCGCCGCCAATGCTACCGATGACTTCGGGCCAGTTGCAGCGATCGAAAGCCAGAGCAACACGCTGTGCCGCGCCAATTGCTGTACCAACGACGAGCAGGTTAGGCCCCGCCGGAGATATCGCATGCAATAGATCTTTAACTGCAGCGAAATGATCGTCATCTGAAGTGTTACCAGTGGGCAGCTTGTAGCCGACGATCGTTTTCATCGCGCCAAGTTCTTTCAGATTACGGCTAACGCTGGATTGGGTTGCGCTATGCCCTAGAGCACTTAACGCATCGACTAGCATGCCCTGCGTTTGGGCAGGGCCTTGCATTAATAACTGGCGAAGCGCTTCGCGTCGTTCTTCGTGATTTGTAATTGGCACAGGCTGTCTCGCATATATATGCGCATAATTTCAACATAATGCGCATATTCAGTCAAGTGCTAATGAGCGTTATTTTTTATTTTCTGCGCTACACTGCGCCGCTTTGGTTAAGTCGGAGCGCATTTTGCAAACACCTGAAACTGTTGAGGTCACTACTGGCGACAACCCCATAGGCAGTGTTATCTGGTTGCACGGATTGGGTGCGGATGGCCACGATTTCGAGCCGATCGTTCCTGAGTTTTGTCTACCGGCAAACATCCCATTACGCTTCGTGTTTCCGCATGCTCCATTACAGCCAGTGACCATCAACGATGGAATGGTTATGCGTTCCTGGTATGACATATTGAGTTTCGATGAGGAAGGGCGGACCGACAGAGCCGGCGTGTTAAAGAGCAGCGACGTTCTGCATGACTTGATCGGCCGGGAAGTCGAACGTGGAATAAAGGAAGAGAAGATCGTTATTGCCGGATTTTCGCAAGGCGGGGCGGTAGCCATTCATACGGCCTTACGAACGAGCTATAACATCGCTGGCTTGATGGCACTGTCAACTTATATGGCCTTGCGGGATGATGCAGATACTGCCGTTAGCCGCAGAGATCTACCGATTTTTATGGCGCATGGCAGTTTCGATCCAGTGCTGAAAATCGATTGGGGGCGCGCATCGGCTGACAAAATGATTGAGATCGGGTATAGCGTTGACTGGCATGAATACCCGATGGCGCATGCGATATGCCCACAAGAGGTAGCTGATATCAGTAGTTGGCTGTTGGGAATCTACTCCTGAACTATCGAGCGTCTCCGACTGTAAATGCAAAAGTCGAATCGCCGCACTGCTTGCCGCTCGCATCGAAACGGCGCTCATGCATTCGCCAGCGACCGGTTGAGTCGCATAGAACGGTGCTGGAGCTTCGTGTTCCGTAGTCGGGTAAGACAATAAAGGGAGCACTGATTGCATGTGCGGTCGCGAAGGGTAGATGGCCAGCGTCTATCTCGTCAATGACGGCTCTTTCTCTGTCGTCCAGCAATCTCAACAACTCACTCTCATTGACCTTGTTGGCCTGGATTAGCGAATTGAGCGCCGTCTTGCTTCGCAACACCTTGTACCGGGGTGAGTCCAGACGCTCGTTACTTAGTCCATAAATACCCGCCTCGAGGACTTGCATGCCGCCGCCGCGATTTGAAAGCCACCCAAGCGTTTCGCCGTCAGATGCGAATAAATTGAAACCAGCGTAGCGCGACCCATCAATCTTGTTGAGGTAATCGAATGGTGAATCCTCGCCGTTCAGAAATTCCGTAACGAGGTGCCCGCGGGACCGATCTTTCGCGGACGGTGGCTCAGCATCTCGGAAGTTCGTAATCGTCGCGAAACGACCATTACGATGCAGCGCCAGCCATGTTCCACCAGCCTGTAAGTCGCGGCCACCGACGAGGTTAGGATTGTCGGGCCACCAGTGTGCATTCTCGGTTGGCCTGCCATGAAACTCGTCGCGATTACCAGCGACGATCAGTGGATAATCCGCGTGTTTTTGCCACGCGAGGACAACCAGGCACATCCTTATTTCGGGTCGCCAGACGACAGCCAGCCGTCGACGAGTCTGCGTGCTATTGATATTCTGGATGGTAGCTTGAAAAGCCCGGAGTATAGCTCCTCGCGTGTAAACCACGCGGCATCTTCTAGTTCACCATCATTCAGGCGGACTTCCTGAGCAATTGGAGAATCGACTTCGGCAACAAAGCCAAGCATTAATGATGAAGGGAATGGCCACGGTTGAGAGCTATCGTAACGGACGCCTCCAACTCGAATATTGGTCTCCTCGAATACCTCCCGGCGAACCGCATCCTCGAGACTCTCACCCGGTTCGACGAATCCCGCGATTGTCGAATAACGCCCTTCCGGCCAACCGGCCTGTCGGCCGAGCAAACATCGCTCACCATCAGTGACAAGAACGATGATTGCAGGATCCACCCTTGGGAATATTGCGCGATCGCAATCGGCGTTCATGCAGCGTCGAGAATTGCCTCCTCTATCAGAGTGCGCCGACGAGCCACACTGACCGCAAAATTGTTGCGATACATGCCACAGCGACAATCCACGAGCATAGGCTGCCAGATTTGCCTCGTCGACAGGTAGCACGCCACCGAGGTATTGAAGATCCTGAAATTCACCGAGCTCTCTAAATGGAGGTGTTCCGTCCGCATTCATCGTGATTGCGAATGTGGGGTCTCCGCGAAACAAGCCAAGAAAAATCTGGTTGTGCTCGTCGAGAAGGTGGTCAATCTGATACCGTTTGAGCTGCATGAGATGCAGAGGGTCACCGCCAACTAGGCAGTGGTCACCCCAGACCGGAACGAAGTGCGTGTCCGCATGTAGCAGCGCTTCATCCAGCCAATCGCTGTCCTTACGTCTTTCGCCGCTGCGATCAATAAACGCACCGGCAAAAACATTGTGGTTTTCCATACCGTGGACCGCGTCCTTATTATTCAAGTCTAGATTAAGCGATGGATAAT
>JABIQN010000079.1 GCA_018699395.1 Gammaproteobacteria bacterium | reverse complement strand
TAATATAGTCGACCTAATAGTGCCATTAGTGGGATATGATTCACTTGGTGGCTACGAAATAGAGCTCTTCACCCAAAATAATGGCATCTCGGCGAGCATAACCGATAACAACGGCGTACTAGATCTTGCCGGTAGCCTGCAGATACGAAACGATAGATCATTCGAATTTCTTGGATTGGTCGTTCCGAAGCCAGAAACACCGGCGGCTATTCGCCGACAATTGCGATTCTTGCCACCGGCGAACGATCAAGGCCAGCAAGAGTTGCGACTTGAGGGAGTTCTTTAGACTGGTACTTCCACGAATTCTTTGAGCAGTGGAAAATACAGGGCGCACTTAACATTTTCGCCACACCAGCCTGAATAAATCGATGCATAGCGCTGCAGTTGAGGTCGATATCGATTGCATTCAACCTGTAAGAAATCAGCGAGATTACCCCCCTCATGCGAGCTGGTTTTATAGTCGATAATCCAGTGCACCCCGGATTCGTCCACACGAACCCGATCAAGAATTACCGCTTCCACTTCACCGTTATGAACACCACTTAGCGCTAGTTCGGCATGACCAGTACCATTCAGTATCCAGCGCCCCTTCTCATCGTGAAGCATGGCAGTGACGGCGCTCTCAACTCGAGCAACGATAGGCTCCGCTGCCGCATCTTTAATGCCTACTTCATGTAACCAGCGTTCCGTGACGCCACGAAACTTATTATTGCTTACTACCTCTACCGATACTCGGCTGTCTGCTAAGAGTTGTAGCCATCGATGTACTAGCGTTCCCGCAATGCGAGCGTCATTACCAACCCAATAAAACTCAACCTCATTTTCAATCGGCGCATCTTGGCCGCCTGAGCTCCTTCCGGGCAGCTGCGCAACATTGGGTAAGGTCCATGGATTCTCAAAACGCCTTAGTTTTGGAGTTGCCCAAACCAATCGATCAACTTCAGGTGCGACGAACGGATTCCCCTCAAACTGACGAACAAATTCCGCCTCGACTGCTGGCCAGAGCAAATGCAGCAAACTATCACTTCGCGGGGGCCTAAAATCATCTCCGTCCTTTCCAATTAATGTATTCCCCATCAGGTGCAATGACTTCTTGGCGCGGGTGCAAGCCACATATAGCAATCGCGCTTGTTCGTTGGCGTCCTTTTCAGCTTCGGTGAGTTCAATGTAACGATGAATCGGGTCGTTATCTATCTCTGCACGTGCTCCGACAGGGCTGATCACCTTTCTTTCTGCACCGCGTTTCGATGGCATATCAAACCAGGACAACACACGCCTATCACTTTTGCCTGACTGACGTCCAAGGCCGTACAGCAAGACATGATCGAATTGCAGTCCCTTGGCGCGATGCATTGTCATTATTTGTAGGCGCGCACTGTTGTTATTCGACACTCTTTCAAGATCCAGAATGACTTCAAGCTCACCGACATCCATCAGCGTTCCGGCCCGCTCAAGGGAGGCAAGCACATCGAAATAGCGATAAACATTCTCGATGGTATATTCATCCGATAATGTTCCGGGCCCACCGAGCGCAAACCAAACTCGCTCAATCAAGTCGCGCAAACTCTGCGAACGGCGTGGTGAAACCAGTAAACGTAAATGTATCTTTGACCGCTCAACCGCTACTCGCCCCTCCGTAGACAGGGATTCGAGCCGTTTCTCGTCTTGCAGTAATTCCCAGACAGTTCGGTCTTTATCATTCCGAACCAGCGAATGCAGGTCCTCCCAATGCAATCCTACCCATGGCGCGCGCAGTAATCCCAACCATGCAATTCTGTCGCCCTGATGAACCGCCGCACGCGTCAGCGAAAGTACATCGATGATCTCTGGTAGATCCGTCAACCGATCAATTTCGATTGCTCTATATGAGATACCGGCGGCCCGAAGTTCGGCTAATAATTGTGGGAGCTGAGTTCGCCCACGTACCAGTACCGCCATGTCATCATCTGGATTCTCATCGAGAGTCTCTGCAATCACGCGGCACCCACTGACTGCTTCAATGGCGTTATCAGTCCCGAATACTGCGTGAGTAAAGCACACGCCCTGTCCAGCAAGATGATCAGCTGGCACCGCCTCTGCATAGGAAACCGCACCTCGAAGTGGATCATCATTCGGAGCGAGGACATTTGGAAATACCGAATTGAACCAATCGACCAGATTTGCGCCAGAACGAAAATTTTGTCTCAGCAATAAGGGCTGCAGCTGTATACCTCCCAATCCATGCTCTTTTGCAAGCAAGAACTGGCCCACTTCGGCATTTCGGAATCGGTAGATGGATTGCATAGGATCGCCAACGCAATACAAAGTACGTCCGTCTCTTGCTTCCCAGCCCGCCGTCAGCGTTTCCAGCATTCGATACTGCGCACTCGAGGTGTCCTGCATTTCGTCGACCAGCAGATGCTTTACCTGATGATCCAGGAGCAGCGCGATATCGCCCGGATTCTCAGCGTCTCCGAGCGCGGCTCCTGCAGTCATGGCTGTGTCAATATGGTCCGAAATGCCCTGCTCATTGAACAAGCGTTTTAGCTCGGTAACAGCAAGTGGCAGCAAACGTAAAAGAGCTAGGAGGATTTGCCATTGTTCGTCGGTGTATCGGATCGGAGGCAGAAACAAAGTTCCGTGCAGAAGTTTTGCCAATTGATCATCTGATGCCATCAACTCGAGTAATGAGTGCATACTCTCTTTCTTTGCCTTGTTGTCAGCGGGAAAGCCTTGGCGCTTGTCGACTTTCTTTCGGAATAAACCTTTTTGCGTTAATAGAAGTTCAGCTATGCCCTGCCAAGACTGGATACTCTGTGGCTCAGGTGCCGGTAACTCGGAAAGGTTTGCGAGGTTACGAATTGCGCTCACGCTATTGTCCGAATCGATCATACTGGAACCGGCAAAGGACAGTAGTTCGCTTAGACCTGCATAAAGATTAGCGGATAGGTGACTTAGTGCCCTCTGCAGATGATCTGTAACCGCGAACTCGAGACTGCTCTCAAACTGCTCTCGTATGCACGCCGAGTCTTGATCAGATAAAAGCCCTGTACCGACGAAAGGTAGCCACTGGTCGCGAGTTCCGAGCATCTGAGCCATATAGGACGCATATAGCCAGGTGTTGTTGTCGACATGATTCAAGACATTGGCCGTGGCGGCTTGGAAATCACCCTTTTCTGCAAGCCAGTCGAGTGTCGCTAATGCCGCTGACTTATGAATCGCCTTAAGCTCAGCTCCCACAACAATGCGCGAGCCAGAATTCGGCGAGCTTAGAGGCTGCGCACGAGCAATCGATGCGTTTAGTGCATCAAGCGTTTGAATCCGCATGCGCCGTGGGTTGCCGATCAGATTCCACTGCAATACTGCACTTTTATCGAGTGCCAGACCTGCCAATTCGTAAGTCTTGAGTTCATGCGGCTCAGTTGGTTTATCCTTAGCTCTACAACGGCGTAGCGCTTGGAGTACACGCAGTTGCATCTCGGCAGCGGCTTTTCGGGTAAAGGTGATCGCTATGATTTCCTCTGGATGCTCCGCTGTTGAGAGTAGCGCTAAGTATCGCTGAATCAGCAGCTCTGTCTTCCCAGAGCCGGCAGGCGCTTGAATAATGAAGGAGCGCGAGACGTTCAGGGCATCAATGCGCGCCTGTCTATCTGCGCTCAGGAGCGACTTTGCCTCACTCACGTCGGAGCTCCGTGAAGCGGGTCAGCAAGTTTAAAGGCCGCGCACTCTGAAGTCCTTGCTCAATGTTGACTCGCACATCGCCCGCCGACAAATTCTCACATGCAATAAAAATCTCCGACTGTATCTCCTCCAACAAGTCCGACCAAGCCTCAATATCGGTGTATCCTGATCCAGCGCCGTCAAAGCTAATTTCCCGACTGTCGATATTGACAAGTGCCAGGGCAGAAACAGGCGAATCTGATGCTGCGGCATACACGAAAAGTTGTATGTCCTCGGCTGTATTCTGTCGATTGAGTAAGCGCTTCTTTGAGCCAGTCTTGTAATCGAGTATCGCAATGCCGCCGTCGTCAAGAGTGTCTATACGGTCAAACCTGAGCGGTAATCTAATACGCCCGGCGACAAACTCAAGGTGCCCTTCGACAGCGGCGATTTGAAAATGACTACGGGCACCTTCTACGACTACGAATTGACGTAACAGACCTGCTACCCGATGCCGCTCCAGTATCAATAATTGCTGTAACACTGCATCGACGTTTCTCTCGTGACGAGCGAACGCGAAATTGACTGCCGTGGTGATCCGTCGTTCGAGTTCATCGCCTTCCCAAGCTCCGATGCTGTCTTGCGAGGGAAGGTCCACATATAGCTTGTAGAGGGCATCGTGAACCAGATTACCGCGCATCGACGCCGGTATTCCGACCGCCTGTGGATAAATAACACGCGCCCCCATACGGCCGTGCAAAAACGCAGTGATTGGTTCGTTACGCTGCCGCTGAATGGTCCCCGCTCCCCCAGATATCTGCTCGCCCTCCGCGACGACAGGAATCGAGTCATTGATCTCCTTCAGGGTGGCCGACCCCGATAGTTCAGCGGCGTGAAATCCCGGAGCATCATCACCCTTCTGAGCCGCCAATTGCATCGGTTCCAACAGATCACTGACTGTCTGTTCGGAGTCGTCATCGTTCAGTGCGAAGCTGGCAATCGTGGTGACACTTGATGCCACCAGTCGTGTCAGTAATCGCTGCGCATAATCCAACGTGTTGGCATGCGTGCAATCGGGCATCCCATACTTTTCTTGCAGTCGTCGTGAAATGAGTGGTGATGGTGCACCAGCCGGCGGCCAGTTGGCCGTTGTTACACCAGCTACCCATAGGGCATCAAACTCTGCTCCCGATGCTTCAAGGGGTCCAAGCAATTGCACCATCGCGTTCGTCGACTCGGGCTGAAATATTGTGTCGCTTGCCAAAGTTTCGAGTCGTGAAATCGCTACCGTTGGACTCATCGGCGCACTTACCAATCCAAGTCGTGCGAAGTCGTTTAATAATTCAAACCATCGATTGATTAGCTGAAAATCAGTACTGCCCAATGTGCCTTGACCTGGCCAATTGAATCGCTTCAGAATATCCGTCAGCAATACGGCCCATTGTGCCGGCGTTGCCAACGTTGGTAGATCTCTTTGTGCCTTGCTGAATTCAGCAAGTTGCGTCAGCCATGCTTTGCTATTAGTGCCATCGTCTCGGCCGCGAAATTGTGCGGTCAGCATCGAAGGGGACCACTGGCGATCCGGTACTTGCCGTAATTGTAATTCAAGCCGAGTTCGTCCGCCTGTAATCCCTGACCCTAGCAATGGCGATCGCAATAACACGCCTACTTCCAACGAGGATAAATCGCGAACTAACCAACGCAACAGCAAGCGTGCAACTGCGATGGCTGGATATTCTGACAGACGACGACCATACGAAACATTCACTGCCTCTTGAAGTGACTTATGTCCGTATTGCCATGCCGGAGTCGCACCTTCGCGGACACTTCGGGTAATTGAATCCGCATTCCTGTCGAGACCAGCAACAACAATAGCAATGCGAGATTTGGAGTTAGAGTCGAGTTGCTGTCGTGCCCATGCACCTGCTGCTCGTAATTCTGCGTCAATATGCTCGTATGTGCGCAGCGCTAAGCATGTGTTCGCTGTCGCAATTGGCGCCAAACAGACTTCAATCCCCGCAGCCGTCAAAGCCTGATGCATTGCCGTTACAGTAGGCCGTTCGCGATCAAAGCCGGCAAAAGTATGGCGCCCCGAGAGTCGAATATTACCGTTCTGGATTTGCTCACGAATCAGCTCTGTAAGTCCTGCGTCATCGACCATATTCCCCCGCTTAAGGATGCCAAGATAGCGGCCGGCGACCGAAGCAAATAGTTTTTGATCGTCGCTTTGTGCCGCCCGTGCAACCTCGGCGAGGGAGACTCTCCAATCGGACAGTCTTTGCCATGTGTCACGCGACAGCCGGACAAGATTGCCGATGCTGCCTTCGGATTCTGTCACTTCCTCCCGAAGGCAGGTTTCCCAGAGTAACTGGCTTTGACTGATGTTTATGTGGGTCGGGAAACCATCCTGATTAATTGTATTGGCAGCCAGCGTGACCAGCCAATCCTGCCAGGAGCAGATGATTGGCGTCTGCCAGGCCGTTTTTCCACCAAGCTGTTGCTGCACTGAGGATTCGATACGCAATAATCGAGCAAGACGACGGTTCGCAGTGATGATTGATCCGGCGCCATCATTTGCCTCGAGAATCCAGTCATACATTAGTCAGCTATATTGTCCAAGGCATTCTTCAATACGATCAAAAACGATATCGATCGTATCTGTATCCGGCAGAGTGGTAATGCGAAAATGGTCGCTATACGGCGTATTGAAGCTACTGCCCGGTGCAACCAGAACATGGTAATTTTCGAGTAATTCAGTTGCGAACGCCTGATCGTCGAGTATGCCCCGAAAGCGCTCATGAAGCCTCAGGAAGGCATACATGGCACCCATTGGACGCTCAAGATGCAAGTCATCACTAGCAGCAGTACGATCTATGACCACCTGTCTCGACTGATACAGGCGTCCACCGGGCTCAACGAGTGGCTGAATGCTCTGAATTCCACCTAGTGCGGTCTGTACTGCCCATTGCCCTGGAACATTACTACACAGTCGCAAAGCCGACAGTAACTCCATGCCATGTATATACTGACTCGCGCGGTCAATATCACCACTGAACACAGCCCAACCCACTCTATATCCGCAGGCGCGATATATCTTCGACAAGCCAGAGAATGTCAGGCAAACGCAATTCGTGGCCAGCGTAGCCATTGGTATGAATTCAGCGCCGTCGTAGACCATTTGGTCGTATATTTCATCCGACAGCAACACCAAGTTATGGCGATCCGCTAGCTCAACGATGGCCATCAGGGTTTCTCGATCGTAGACAGCACCACTCGGATTGTTCGGATTTATTACGACGATCGCCCTAGTTTTCGGCGTAATCGCATTCTCCATTTGCTCGAGGTCCGGCAGAAAGCCATTATCCGAAGCGCAGCGATAATGAACAGCTTTACCTCCATTTAAGGCGACGGCTGCACTCCATAATGGATAGTCGGGGCTCGGCACCAATACCTCGTCGCTAGGATTCAGTAGCGCGCGCAACGATAGGTCGATCAGCTCGCTTACACCATTGCCAATGAAAACTTCCTCTATCGTCACACCAGTGACGCCACGGCTTTGCTGTTGTATTACGACCGCTTCGCGCGCAGGAAAAATCCCTTTTTGATGGCAATAAGGCTCTGCCTGATCGAGATTTTCAATCATCGCTAGACGCATGGCTTCGGGCGTACGAAAACCGAAGAGGCCTGGATTCCCAATATTCAAAGAGATTATTTCATAGCCACGTTTTTCTAGCTCCAACGCATGATTCGCAAGCCTTCCACGAATTTCATAACGGACATCCTGTAATACTTCGCTACTGCTGACGAGTGGATTGACCACGTTAGACGACTCCAAGGTTCTTCAATGCTTTAATTTCCGCGTCAGAGTACCCCAACCATTCGTGGAGTACCTCATTGGTGTGCTCACCTAGTAACGGTGGTGCTCGCTCATATCCCACAGGTGTGCCTTCAAAGTCGACCGGATTCGACACTTGCGGAACTGCGTTCCCTGCAGCATTTTCAATATGGCGAACTAGGCCACGCTCTATGGCATGTTCATTCGTCAGAACCTCCTCTATATCGTTAATTGGTCCCGCAGGGACTCTTAACTCAAGTAGTTTTTCCAGCCATTTTTCGGTGCTATCGCTTTGAAATTGCGTTTGCAATAATTTAATCAGCACCCCACGGTTTTCAATTCGCTTACTCATAGTCGCGAATCGAAGATCGTTCGCGAGAGGCTGCAACCCTATTGCTTCACAACAATTCTCAAATTGACTGTCGTTCCCCACTGCCAGCATTAGGCCTCCATCCGCGGTAGCGAATGTCTGGTACGGCACTAGATTGGGGTGCGCGGTTCCCATACGCTGTGGCGGTGCGCCACTCAATAGGAAATTCATATTCTGATTGGCAAGCCACGCAACCTGGCTGTCATACAGAGGCACGTCTATGGTTTGCCCTTGCCCGCTTACAGTGCGCGAGTTCAGTGCCGCGAGGATTGCAGTAGTAGCGTACATCCCAGCCATGATGTCGGTGATAGCAACGCCGACTTTCTGTGGCCCGCCGTGCTCATCCGATGCTGGTCCAGTTACGCTCATCAGTCCGGCGGACGCTTGAATCATTGCATCGTAACCTGGCTGATCTGCCCTAGAGCCGGTTTGGCCATAGGCAGAGATTGAACAATAGATCAGTCGTGGATTGAGCTTTCTGAGATCTTTCGGACCAAGTCCATATCGCGCTAATGTTCCGACTTTATAATTTTCGAGCAGCACGTCAGCCTGCATCGCCATGCTCTTGATGATTTCTTGCCCCTTCGAGACCGCCAAATTGACCGTTATTGAGCGTTTATTTCGATTTGCAGACAAAAAGTAGCCAGATTCCTCGCCCAGCCAAGGTGGCCCCCATTGACGAGTATCGTCACCAACTCCTGGCCTCTCCACCTTTACTACATCCGCGCCATAATCACCGAGAAGCTGGCCCGCCCATGGTCCGGCGAGTATCCGACTCATATCAATAACTTTTATATTTTCGAGTGGGGACGTCACTTTCTAGTCTTCAATAAAAACCCGGCCAACCGTTTCCGGTTGGCCGGGCGGGTCCGCACGGAGATTGCGGATTGCGTGACTCAGTTGCCCGACGAATCGTCGTTGGCCGCTGGGTCGAGCTCTTCTACATCTGCGCCTTTAACTTCGTATTGCGCAGGCTTTTTGTTTAATTTCTAGTTTTTCTTACCTAACTGGATCAATAATAACGATATATCCTCGGATACTTGCTCTCGAGATGCAATCCAAGCGGCTATGACCAACTTCAGGATAAGCGTCTATCGATGGTTCATTCAAGAACTATAATTATAATAAATCACTCGAATAAATTATAATAACTTATTGTTTAATAAATACTTAAATAGATATCACTAAGCGCACTTACAATTAATTACATTATATCCAGATCCTCAAGGTATGATTCCAGGAATCGTAATCAATAGTCTAAAATTTACGTTATATCCGCAGCCTTTTTTACTCAATTCAGCCTGCCCTTACAAAAAATTGCCCAAATGGTGCATTCGCTCTTGAGCACACCTAACCTCTGATGGACAATAACGACCCACTCCCACTTGGCGCAAGGAGCAATGAGGTGGAAAAGATTCTGGTTGGCCTGAAGCGAGTAGTAGATTACAACGTTCGCGTTCGCGTCAAAAGCGACGGTAGTGATGTTGAAACAGATGGCGTCAAAATGAGTATTAATCCATTCGACGAGATTGCGCTCGAGGAAGCATTACGCATTAAAGAGCGCGGTGATGCTTCGGAGGTCATTGTTATCTCCGTCGGAACAGTCGACGCCCAGCAGCAGTTGCGAACAGGCCTTGCTATGGGGGCGGATCATGCGATTCTGGTTGAGAGTGACTCATCAGTCGACCCGCTAGGCCTTGCACAAACCTTTAAATCGATTATAGATCGAGACGGTATCGATCTAGTGATTCTAGGTAAGCAAGCCATAGACGATGACAATAGTCAGACAGCACAAATGCTCTCTGCAATTTGGGGTCGCCCGCAGGCGACCTTTGCATCTAAGCTTGACATAGCAGGTAATAAAGCAACAGTGACCCGGGAAGTCGACGCTGGACTCGAAGTGATCGAGATTGACTTGCCGGCGGTCATCTCTACTGATCTACGTATGAATGAACCTCGATACGTGAAGCTCCCTGACATCATGAAGGCTAGAAAAAAACCACTGGAGCTGATTGCGATGGCAGACTTGGGTATCGACCAAGGGCCTGAAATCAAGAGTGTGATGTTTGAGCCACCTCTGGAGCGCGAGCGCGGAGTGATGGTAAATGATGTAGCCAGCCTCGTTGCTGTATTGAAAGAAAAAGGATTAGCGTAGTGTCTAAAGTATTAGTAATTGCAGAGCACGATGGGGTTATGCTAAACCCAAGTACAGCCAAGACGGTTGCTTGCGCGGCAAGCATTAATGGCGCTATCGTTGATATTGCAGTATTTGCCGCTACCGCAGGCCCTATCGCTTCTGAGGCCGCGAAGTTAGCGTCGATCGCACGAGTTGTGACATACGAGCGAAGTGAGAATAAGCATGCTCTCGCAGCTGTCATCGCGCCACAGATTGTCGCAGTGGCCGGCGAATACACGCATATATTCGGTCCCTCCACCACTTTTGGCAAGGACTTGATGCCGCGTGTCGCTGCCCTACTGGGTGTGAATCAAATTAGCGATATTATGAGTGTTGAAAGCAGTCATATATTCAAGCGTCCAGTCTATGCGGGTAGCGCCATAGCAACGGTTGAGGCACCTATGGACACTATTCTGGTTGCGACAGTTCGAATTGCTTCCTACAGTGCTGTTACAAGTAATAATTCGGCCTTAATCGAGAGTGGCAGTCCCTCGGTGGTCGACATTCCGACGCATACGCGGTTTATTGAAGTAAAGTCAGGCGCAACTGATCGACCAGACCTACAAACCGCAACAAAAGTGGTGTCAGGTGGGCGTGCGCTGGCCAGCGCAGAGAACTTCGATATTATTTACAAGCTTGCAGATAAACTTGGAGCCGGCGTAGGCGCTTCCCGCGCAGCGGTCGATGCAGGATATGTGCCGAATGAAATGCAAGTCGGACAAACAGGCAAAATTATTGCGCCCGATCTATATATGGCCATTGGAATTTCGGGCGCTATTCAGCATCTGACTGGCATCAAAGACGCCGGGACCATCGTCGCGATCAACAAGGACGAAGAAGCACCGATCTTTGAAGTCGCGGACATAGGTTTAGTAGCCGATCTTTTTACCGCGATACCAGAACTAACTGAAGCCCTCGACTAGAGAGCTTCAAGTATGGCTTCGACCTTACTAACTTCGAACTGACCCGGCGCTTCTATCGCCACGTGGGTAGCTTTTCCGTCATCGACGATGATGGCAAAGCGCTGTCCTCGTATGCCCATGCCGAATCCTGACGCGTCCATCTCCAGACCAAGAGCCCCGACATACTCTCCGTTACCGTCAGCCAGCATCATTACGTTACCACCAACACCGCGATCCTTGCCCCATGCATCCATCACAAACACATCGTTGACTGCCATACAGGCAACGGTATCGACATTCTTGCCCTTCAAGGCGTCAATCTGGTCCACGTAACCCGGAAGATGATTCATCGAGCACGTTGGTGTGAATGCACCGGGGACAGATACAAGAACGACTTTCTTACCGGAGAATAGGTCGCTGGTAGAGAGGGCACCAGGGCCGGATTCAGTCATGATGCCAAAGGTTCCGGATGGCATGTTTTCGCCTACAGCTATAGTCATTTGAACACTCCTACTTGAAGAATATTTTAGTACTCGTTCTCGGCGACGTGAATTACCAAGCCGTCAAGTTTATCTGAAACCTCTATTTGGCATGTAAGACGGCTGTTCGCTTTACGGTCAAACGCCGCGTCAAGCATACTATCCTCCATATCATCTATTTCATTGAGCTTTTCAATCCATGCTTCATCAACATAGCCATGGCAAGTCGCGCAAGCGCAGGCCCCACCACATTCGGCAACTATGCCATCGATATTATTGTTGATTGCACCTTCCATGACTGAGTAGCCATTTTCGACTTCCACTTCATGTCGAGTTCCGTCTTGAGCTTGATAAATGATTTTTGGCATTAGTTCTTTTCACCACCCCTTAAGAGCGCGCAATAATAAGGGCGTTGCCCATTACTGGTCAACGCCCTTAGGATTAAATATGTAAAAATATTATCGAAGGCCAGACTTAGGCACGCGCGCTCTGTGCTTTTCTTTCTTCTAGCTCTTTACGCTTCTTTCTTGCAGCTTCTTCTGCGAATTGAATTTGGCGATTTCGCTCAACCTCGGCATCAATAACTCGAATCCACTGGCGAGAGGTCCGCTGCGACCTCCGAACCTTTGCCGCCTTTCGAAAAGCGGCCTTGGAGTCTGCGTATTTTTGTACGTTGTAAAGGCACATTCCAAGGGAAATCTGGACATTGTCAGGGCTTTTCAAATCACCCTTTCGCACGGCTGTTCTAGCCGACTTAACGCAACTCGGATAGTCACCAACATTAAGATAGGAATTGGCCAGGCGAGCGTCGACTTCCCCGTTATCAGCAAGGCGGGCAGCCTCCTTCAGTGCTGGAATCGCTTTCGCGTCTTCCATTGCCAGCATCCAACTTTGAGATAGAAGCCGGTAATGCTTCTCATTCTTCTCTACAATGCCAGCGCTCATCTTCTCTTCCAGCAAGATTGCGGCCTTATAAGGCACTTCCGCCTGCAAGT
>JABIQN010000008.1 GCA_018699395.1 Gammaproteobacteria bacterium | reverse complement strand
CCCGAGCATTTGCCGGTCGACTGTTTGTAAACTCTTACATTCCACAACCGAACTTTCAGACGTTAAAGCTCTCACCGCAACCGCATTCGCCAGAAATATTCGGATTGCGAAAACTAAAGGCCTCATTCAGGCCATTTTTGACAAAATCGACCTCTGTGCCATCAATAAGCTCCAGCGCATCTGGCTCGACGACCACGGTGACGCCCTTATCCTCGAAAACGATATCAGAGTCATTAATTTCATCAGCATAATTAATGACATAGGAGTATCCGGAACAGCCCGTCTGGGTGACGCCCAGACGCAGACCGACGCCATGACCGCGCTTATCGAGGTAGCTGTGAACCCGGTCTGCTGCAGAATTCGTTAGAGAAATTGCCATTTCAGTCCTGTTTTATTATCAGACGGTCGTTGATGGCTACCCTGAGCGATCGAACCGTGTCTTCGAGCACCAGTATACGTCCGGTTTTCTCTGTAGGTACAGCAAGATCATGCATTATCGAGCCCACTGCAAATTGTTCAAGGTCCTGAGCGTCGCGGCCTTCAAATTGACGGCAAAATAGTTCCGCTGCTGCGATGACATGGGGACAACCCCAGGCGCGAAAGCGCAACTCGGCCATTAACCGGTCAACAATCCCCGCCGAGATTCGAATACGCATACCCTGATCGTCGAAATAGGCAGTCACGCCACCTACCACATCGCCGACATGAAGCGGATTAGCGAAGCAGTCACGGACAGCGAGATTGTAAGGGCTCTCAGTCATAAGGCTGCCCCGGGTGTCATGCTACGCAATTTCCTTACTGCCTGGCAGTACAGTGATATAGCCGTTTCAATATCGTCAGGCGTCGTCAGACGGCCCAGACTGAAGCGAATCGCGCTTTGCGCCTCGAGATCACTCCTGCCGATAGCCCTTAGAACGTAGGATGGTTCAAGGCTCTGCGAGTTACACGCCGAGCCCGTCGCAACGCACAGAGGCTCGAGAGCGTGTAGCAAACTCTCACCTTCCACATCTTTGACTCCAACATTCAAAATACCCGGATACCCACCTTCGCTTGGGCCGTTGATATACAAACCGTCGATGTCTTGCAGACCTCGAGTCAATTGTTGTTTTAGTGCCGAGAGGTGCGACAGGTCATCCGCCATTGTCCGTCGCGCCACTGACGCCGCCTCACCGAGGCCTGCGATTAAATCGACAGCCAAGGTGCCCGGCCGCATGCGTCGCTGTTGACTGCCGCCAAACATAAGCGGCTCAATCGAAATGCCGTCAGCAATATAAAGTGATCCCACGCCCTTTGGCCCGTAAAATTTGTGCGCGGTTAATGAATACAAATCCACAGGCAGTGTCGCAAGGTCCACAGCAATTTTTCCAGCGGCCTGCGCGCCATCCACATGGAACGTAACATCGTGCTTGCGACACACGGAGCCAATTCCCGCAACGTCCTGCACAGTACCGATTTCGTTGTTGATGTGCATAATCGATACAAGTTGCGTGTCGTCTCGCAGAGCGGCCTCGAGTCGATCGGATGAAAGCTGACCATCGGAGTCTGGCGTGAGCCAGGTCACCTCGAAACCTTGTTTCTCCAGGAAGCGAAAAACATCCACAACCGCTTTATGCTCTGTGCGCATGGTAATCAAGTGCTTACCGCGATGCTCGCGTTGTTTGGCGGCGCCCAAGATGGCCATGTTGTTCGACTCTGTCGCGCCCGACGTCCAAAGCAAGGTCGTCAGACTCACATTGAGCAGCTTCGCCAGCTCTGCGGCAGCGTTATTAACAATCGCTAAACTCAAGCGGCCAGCGGTATGATTCGATGCGGGATTGAAATAGGCTTCGCTTTGCACTTGTCGCATGCACTCGGCGACGTCGGGATGGAGTGGCGTCGTTGCCGCGTAATCGAGATAGATGAGGTCAGAAGCCATTAGCTGGATTCTTTCTTGCGATCGATAGCAGCCAGGAATCCGCGCAAAATATTAGCCTCATTCTTGTCCGGACGGGCACGAATGAATATTCTACGCAGGCGACGCATCAAAAGGCGCGGATTAGTGGGGTTAAGAAATTCGAGATCGATCATCACCTGCTCGAGATGGTCGTAGAAGTGCTCCATCTCATCACCGGTTGCCGGCGGTGCTTCGCTTTCAAACCCAGGACCGCTATCCAGCGCGCTGGCGACCCTCAGCTCATACGTTAATACTTGCACCGCCATCGCCAGATTAAGTGAGCTAAAATCCGGATCCGTCGGTATCGTAAGTAAGGTGTGACACAAATCGAGATCGTCATTGTGCAGGCCGGTTTTTTCAGGTCCGAATACAGCCGCCACTTTGCCTTTCTTGCCCTCTAGCATCATGCGCTCCGCACAATCCCGCGGCCCCATGCTAGGCCAGGTAATAGCTCGAGACCGGGCACTGGTGCCCGCAACATAAACGCAGTCGGTCAGAGCTTCACTTAAAGTCGAGACAACGCTCGCTGCATCGAGCACATCAGTCGCGCCTGACGCGCGGGCCGTGGCATCCTCATGTGGAAAGTATCTCGGATTGACCAACGCAAGATCATTCAGACCCATATTCTTCATGGCGCGTGCGACTGCCCCGATATTGCCAGGGTGCGTCGTTCCGACGAGTACAATCCGTATGCTCATTATTGTGACACTTTGGGACAGCTGACTAAAAGTCCGGTATTCTAACGCCCCAACGGCCCCAGCTGACAATAAAGTCTTGGGAATTGCCTAGTTCTTTGACATCGATGGAATCGTTAAATGCACGCATTACTCAATGTAGCGGTGATGGCAGCGCGGCGCGCCGGCGCCGTATTAGGAAGAAACTTCAACAAACGCGAGAAGCTGACTGTTGAAAAGAAGGGCCATAACGATTTTGTTAGCTCGGCAGATCTCGCTGCTGAGAAAGCCATCATTGATGTAATTCATAAGCACTATCCTGACCATGCCATTCATGCCGAAGAATCTGGCATCCAGGGTGAGTCTGACCATGTTTGGATCATCGACCCACTCGATGGCACAACCAACTACCTGCATGGCTTCCCCGTATTTGCCGTTTCGATCGGCCTGCAGATCAATGGACGTCTGGAGCATGCAGTCGTTTACGATCCAATGCGCGAGGAGCTGTTCACCGCGTCACGCGGCAAAGGTGCGCAGCTCGATGAGCATAAAATTCGAGTCAGTGGAAACAAAGACCTTAACCGTTCATTGATTGGAACGGGCATTCCGTTTCGCGATACGGATGAAGACCTGGATCCGTATCTTGCAATGCTTGGTAAAGTCGCAAAGAGCACGTCTGGCATTCGTCGCCCGGGTGCAGCAGCTCTTGACCTGTGTTACGTGGCTTGTGGTCGACTGGATGCTTTCTGGGAAACCGGCCTAGCCCCTTGGGATCTGGCGGCGGGTACACTAATCATTCGCGAAGCAGGTGGCATAGTCAGTGCCTTGGACGGCGCTGAGAATCATATGGAAACCGGCCACGTGCTAGCTGGAACACCAAGAATTTACCGCGGCCTTGCCAAGCTTTGCGCAAAAGAAATCAAGGCTCTCGTATAGACTATGGCAAGTCGTCATGCAGTGACGCATCCTTGATCGGTTCAATCAGATCCTGCGCGTTCACGTTCAAAGCTAGTGCAGTCGCACTTGCCGTGTAGATAGACGAGTAAGTTCCGACAACGATTCCGACTATCAATGCGATCGAAAACGGGGCGATGGACTCACCACCAAGAAACAAGAGTGCAGCCAGCACAAGCAGCGTGGTCACGCCGGTAATGATGGTGCGAGCGAGCATCTCGTTAATCGAAATATTCATCGACTCTGTGGCTGTCATGCCGCGCAACGAGAAGAAATTCTCGCGAATTCGGTCGAAGGCCACAACGGTGTCATTTAACGAATAACCGATAACCGCGAGAACGGCTGCGACAACAGTGAGATCAAACGGCAGCCCGAAAATCGAAAAGAAGCCGACCGTTACAATTGCATCATGCGCCAGGGCAGTTACAGCACCCGCTGAGAATTTCCACTGAAAACGAATCATTACGTAGATGAAAATCAACATCAGTGCGAACACTAATGCTAATGCGCCACTTTCCGCCAGCTCGTTACCGACTTGTGGACTTACAAACTCAACACGCCGCAGAACTATGCTTTGGTCACCCGCATGCAACACCTGCTGTAACCGAGCACGGATCTGGTCAACATCCCCTTCCTGTGGTGGCAACCGAACAAGCACGACCTCCTCAGCACCGAAGCGCTGTACCTGTGCGCCCGTGTAACCAGCATTTGCGAGATCGCCACGAATTTTCACCAAATCCGCCGACTCTCCATAACCAACTTCAAGCAATATTCCACCGGTGAAATCAATGCCGAACTCGAGGCCTCGGGTCGCAAGCGATACGAGCGATGCAATAACGAGCGCTGCGGACAATGCCAACGCAAACCTTCGACGCGTGGATCCAAGAAAATTGATACTGGTTTTTTCTTTAATCAATCGCATAATTCGACGTCCTAGACTGGCACCGACGTCAGCTTTCGCCCGCCGAAGATTAGATTAACTATGGCTCGAGTCCCGACAATTGATGTGAACATTGAGGTAATGATGCCGAGCATCAAGGTGATCGCAAAACCTTTGATAGGTCCGGTACCAAGGCCGAATAATACGATCGCGGCGATCAGCGTCGTTATATTCGCATCCGCAATAGACGAAAAGGCTTTCTCATAGCCTGAGTGAATTGCCGCCTGAGGCGATGCGCCGGCCGAGAGTTCTTCGCGTATTCGCTCAAAAATAAGAACGTTTGCGTCAACCGCCATTCCCACCGTAAGAACAATGCCTGCAATCCCTGGCAACGTTAGCGACGCCTGTAGCAAAGACAACATGGCGACGATGAATATAAGATTGGAAAACAGCGCTATGTTGGCGATTAATCCAAACACTCGATAGTAAATTGCCATGAAGAAGATGACGGCCAAGAATCCGATCTTGATGGCGTTGAATCCGCGATCGATATTGTCCTGCCCGAGGCTTGGACCGATCGTCCGCTCATCAATCTTGAAGACGGGGGCAGCCAAAGCGCCAGCGCGTAGCAACAACGCAAGACCATGCGCTTCGCCTGGGTTCAAACCACTGATCTGGAAGCGACTCTTAAACACACCCTGAATCGTCGCCGTACTAATGATTTCTTCTGTTTTGACATCGCGATACTCGAGTTCGTCACCACGCCGTACCGCTTCTCTGCGAGTTTCGATGAAGACGGTAGACATTGGTTTGCCCAAATGCTCCATCGTCGTTTTCAGCATGCTCTCACCACCGGCAGAATCCAACGATATAGAGACGATCGGTCGACCCTCGCTAAAACCTGCAGATGCATCAACAATCTGATCGCCCGATGCAATTATCTTGCGCTTCAACACTTGCGCATTCTGGCCGGGACGCCCGACATAGCGCCTTGAACCTGGCTCGGTGCCAGATTGGTCAACCATCCGAAATTCGAGCGTCGCGGTTGCCGTCAATATCTTATTGATCTCGTTTGGGTCCTGAACACCGGGCAGCTGCACAACGATCCGATCCACGCCTTGTCGCTGCACAAGTGGTTCGGCAACGCCGAGCTGATTGACTCGATTCCGCAATGTAGTGATGTTCTGATCAACAGCGAAATCCTCGCGAGCCTTGATCTGCAAATCACTCATACGAACAGTAAGAGACTTGCCATCTGTACTGTCGGCAATGACCAGATCAGGATCGACGCGCTTGATAATTTCCCGTGTTTCTTCGAGATCTGCGCGCGCGTTCAAGCGTACGCGAATAACTTGATTATTGAGCTCGACACGATGCAGGCCTTCTGCTTCACGCAAACTGTCGATCAGACTGTCCTGGTAGATAGCCATTCGTGTATCGATTGCAGAGCTCATATCGACTTCGAGCAGTACGTACACGCCGCCACGAAGGTCCAGTCCGAGGCTCATGGGACCCAGCCCCACTTCGCGCATCCAAGTCGGTAACTTAGGTGCCAACGTTTGGGCAATATTGGCTGTACGACCGTAGTGAACTTTCAGATTCTCGCCAATCGGTGTCAAATCGGTTCCAGCTTCGAATCGCAAAACAACGCGTCCGTCTTGCAAGTAAGCAGCTTCTGGTGCCGCACCAGCTTTCTGCACTGCCTCGATATATTCATCTAAACGCGCTTCGTCGTAAGCAACAGCATTGTTGTCGGCGATCTGCACCGCCGGCACGCTGACGTAGATATTCGGCAACGCGAGCAGACAGCCCGCGACCAGAATGACGAAGACTAGACAGTTTAGCCAGACAGGATATTTATTCATTTAGGCTTCGTCGTATGTGCCTTTCGGTACGACCATCGAGACACTGGACTTCTGGATCTTAATCTCGGCGTTCTCACCAATACTGACGACGGCATAATGTTCACTCACACCCACGACCTTCCCAAGGATTCCGCCAGCGGTCAGAATTTCGTCGCCAACGCTCAATCCGGATACGAGTGCCATGTGGGCCTTTTGCTTTTTTTGTTGTGGGCGAATCAGCAGAAAATAAAAGGCGACAAACATTAATACCATCATGATTATGAAGCTGGTTGAACCGCCCTGAGACGATGCACCTTGCGCGTAAGCACTTTGAATAAAGAAATCCATAGTTTATTACTTCTATATTGGAGGATTCGGGAAGGTCCCGGAAAATTAGCGCGGTATTATGGCACAAGAAAGCGAATTTGGGGTGACAAAAGCGAAGGCAAATCCAAGCACAAATAAGCCTATCCGCCGTATATCTCGCGCAGTTCAGCGACTAACTCTGGCAACCTCTCAGCCGCAATTGCACCGCGAATTGACTCCATAATACTTTGATAATAATGAAGATTATGGATCGTGGCCAATCGTGGTCCGAGTATTTCTCCGCATTTTTCGAGATGCCGAAGGTAGGCCAGCGAATAGTTACTGCAAGTGTAACAGGCGCAATCCAAGTCCGGCGGTGATGTGTCTTCCTTAAATTTTGCAAGACGAATATTGATTTTACCTTTCGAGGTGTACAACTGCCCATTACGAGCATGACGGGTCGGAATCACACAATCGAACATATCAATTCCACGTGATACACCCTCTGCAATATCGACTGGGGTACCAACACCCATCAAATATCGTGGCCTCTCGACCGGCATTTCAGGCACCAACGAATCAAGTACGGCATGTCGCTCAGCTTCGGGCTCGCCAACGGAAAGACCACCAACGGCGTAACCATCGAATCCAATGCCCTCCAAACCGTCCAAAGACTCGCGACGCAGATCGTCGTACATCCCACCCTGAACGATGCCAAATAACGCCTCACCACGCTCCGGTTCGGCCATCTTTAACTCGTCGAATCGAGCTCTGCTGCGGGCAGCCCAGCGTAACGATAACTGCATCGACTCTCGCGCCTCGATTTGTGTTGCTGGATAAGGCGTGCACTCATCAAAGATCATTGTGATGTCTGCGTTCAGGTCATGCTGAACTTCCATCGACTTCTCGGGCGTAAGAGACACCTCGTCACCATTGACTGGCGAACGGAAACGCACACCCTCCTCCGACAACTCTCTCATCGCAGCAAGGGAAAAGACCTGAAAGCCCCCAGAGTCCGTCAGAATCGGTCGATGCCAGTTCATGAATTCATGCAATCCACCGTGGGCGCGAATTACGTCCGCTCCAGGACGTAACATCAGATGAAAGGTATTACCAAGAATGATCTGTGCACCGTCAGCCGCAACTTCCTCTGGCGTCACGCTCTTCACAGTGCCGTAGGTTCCGACCGGCATAAATACCGGTGTTTGGATTTCGCCACGGCGAAACTTGAGTGTGCCGCATCGCGCAGCGCCACACTCATGGCTGATATTAAACTTCACGTGCTTTTATCCAACGTCAGAAACATGGCGTCACCGTAACTGAAGAAACGGTACTTCTCACGTACGGCGTGTCTATAGGCATCAAGAATTCGGTCTTTTCCCGAAAAAGCGGCAACCAACATGAGCAATGACGATTGTGGTAAATGAAAATTAGTAATCATCGCGTCGACTGTACGAAATTTGTAGCCAGGCAGAATAAACATGTCAGTCTCATCATTAAACGGTTGTATAGCTCCGTCCACTGAGGCGCACTCTAGTGCACGTACAGACGTCGTACCGATTGCAATTACACGACCACCCAACAACTTTGTTTTGCGCACCGCTTTGCAGCATGCTTCACTGACTTCTACACGCTCACTGTGCAATCGGTTATCTCGAATATGATCTTCACGCAGAGACTGGAACGTCCCAGCTCCAACGTGCAACGTAAGCCAAGAGTGGCGAACACCCACGTCTCGCGTCTCCTCAAGCATCGCGCTGTCGAAGTGCAGCCCGGCAGTCGGAGCCGCGACGGCACCGGGATCCTTCGCATAAACCGTTTGATAGCGCTCAATATCCACGGCATCCGCGGCTCGACCAAGATACGGGGGCAACGGCACCTCGCCATGAGCTTCAATAAATTGCAAGACGTCAGTCGAAAATTGCAGCTCAAAAAGGTCGCCATTGCGTCCCAGAACATCAACCTCAACGTCATCCGCAAGCAATAATCGTCCGCCTGTTTTTGGTGTCTTGCTGGCTTTGACGTGAGCGAGCACAGTGCGATCCCCTTGTACACGCTCGATCAATATTTCTGCGCGGCCGCCGGTCTCTTTAGTTGCAGCTAAACGCGCCTTAATAACACGCGTATCATTAAAAACGAGTAAATCATTTGGACGAAGTAAGCTCGGAAGTTCGCTGAATACCCGATCGCTTATGCCATCATCGAGCGCTAACAAACGACTGCCGCGCCGGTCCGCGGTAGGGTATTGGGCGATCAACTCGTCGGGAAGATCGTAATTAAAGTCTGAAATCAACATGGGCGCGCATGTTATCAAAGCTATACATGCCCTTCTATGCACCAAGTGCCCTGAACGAAATTTGCCTGTAGCACTCGGGCGCAGCGGCGAATATACTGTGCGCCGTTCGAACCGGGCAGTGCCCGCCGAATAAGCCAATCGCAATGTGCCGGGGTGGCGGAACTGGTAGACGCGCCGGATTCAAAATCCGGTTTCTTCGGAAGTGGGGGTTCGATTCCCCCCCTCGGCACCATTAGTACCAACGGCTCTAGCCATTCTTGATTATTTTTATTCTGTAGTTACTGCGTAATTTGTTTCTGCGCAACTTACGCGCAACGAAACATACTCGATTCAGGCGGTCATCAGAATCGAAAATAGGCTTAGCCACGCCATCCAACTTACCTAGCTATCTTCTTGTGGATTCTAGTTCTGTCTAGTATCTTTTCCACGGTCTGGAGTCGAGCTCAATATATATAATTTCTTCGGAAGTGGACATCCAATATCCCCTTCGACACCATCTTGGAATTAATGTAAATGATGAATTATTGTCCAAGCTGTGGGGGCGCTGTCAGCCGCAAAATCCCCAAAGGCGATAATCGCGAACGCGCGGTCTGCGATGCCTGTGAAACGGTGCATTATCAGAACCCATTGATCGTGGTCGGCTGTATCGTTGAGAGCGAAGGTAAAATATTGCTTTGCAAACGATCAATTGAACCGCGCTATGGCTACTGGACTATCCCGGCTGGCTTCATGGAATTAGGTGAGACTCTGGCCGGTGGGGCCGCTCGGGAGACGCTTGAGGAAGCTTGTGCAAATGTCGAAATCAGTCATCAGTGCGCATCCATCGATGTACCCGATGCAGGACAGGTGCACATCTTCTTTTGTGGCAAGCTGAAGGGAGGCTTCGGCGTCGGAGAGGAAAGCCTGGACACCCAGCTATTTAGCAAAGAGGAAATTCCTTGGGATGATCTTGCCTTTCACAGCAGCCGCTTCGCGCTCAAAAAATACTTCGAAGACCGCGGCGAGAATAACGGCGTTCACTTTCACGAACTGAGACGCTCGAAGTCGTAAGTCTATTTGGTTGTGGCTGCTATCGGCCCTAACATCTGTAGGCGGCTGACCAGGACTTCTGGCGGAAGGTAGCCACTGACTAGGGTGCCGTTTTCAAACACGATGGCGGGCGTACCGGTAAGACCAACACTTTGTCCAAGCATGTATTGCTCGGAGATCGCCGACATATCGCATTTATTCGTATCAAAACTGCGGTCCAGCTTGGCTGCCGTCAGCGCAGCACTTCGATCTCGAGCACACCAGACATCTTCTGACGTATTCCATGAGCGTGACGCCGGTCCATTTCGCGGATACAACATATAACGAATCTCGATCCCAGCAGCGAGATACTCATCGATCTGGCTATGCAGTTTGCGGCAGTAGGTGCAGTCAATGTCCGTAAATATTATTACCCTGTGCTTCACAACTTCGGGCGTAAACAATATGAACTGATCTTCTTTCACTGACGACATCAGATCGCGACGAGAATCTGTCCGTGTGACCTCACTCAGGTTGATCTGATTATCCAGATCAATCATATCGCCCTGTAGCAGGTAGCGCCCGTCCTCCGATACGTAGGCAACAACCGAGTCTTTCTGCACTGTGTACCAACCATCGACCGGACTAGTATTAATATGCTCCGGCCCAATTTCCTGGAACATCACGTTCATTTTGGTCCGAACTTTCTCTAGGGCGGGATCCTCCGCTGCGAGCGCAGACATACCACTCATCACGGTGATAGCAAGAAGAGAATAGAAAATTTTCATGGCACGACTCATATAAGTACGGCTCCTGAGAGACTAAGACCCTGAACGTAGAACCCATATTATATCGACTGGTTACACGAGCAAGGCGAGTCTACCAGAGGTGCCAGCACTGCCGATACGATTTAACCTCGCGGATGATGCTCGCCGTGTAAGTCTTTTAGCCGCTCGCGCGCTATATGCGTGTAGATTTGCGTAGTCGACAGATCACTATGACCCAGCAGCATCTGAACAACACGCAAGTCGGCGCCTCGGTTCAAAAGATGCGTGGCGAACGCATGGCGCAAACTGTGCGGTGATATTTTCTGGCGTACGCCGGATTTTTCAGCATAGCGCTTGATAATGTGCCAGAACCCCTGGCGAGTCATGCGGTCGCCGCGACGCGTTGGAAATAGGTAATCAGTCTGTCGCTCAAGAAGGATCTCCATCCGTGGGCCATTGATGAACCCCCTCAGCCAGCGCTGCGACTCCTCACCGATCGGAATTAAACGCTCGTGATCCCCCTTGCCAATGATGCGGAGTACGCCTTGATTGAAGTTGATTTGTGATTGCTTGATGTTGATAAGCTCGGAAACCCTAAGTCCCGTCGCATATAACAGCTCAAGCATTGTTCGATCACGATGACCAAGCGGTTCATCTATATTCGGTGCACTCAATAATGAATCGACCTCTTCTTCAGTCAAGGTCTTTGGCAGCGAGCGGCCGATGCGAGGCATTTCAATATCAGCCGTCGGATCGTTACTGCACGACCCCTCACGCTGTATGTAGCGAAAAAATCGTCGAAAACTGGAAATCTGCCTAGCAGTGGATCTAGGCTTGGCGCCACTTTCAACATGCCTGGCAATGAAGTCGAGCAAGTCAGGCTTCTTGGCGCTATCGATGCTCTTGCCAGATTCGGCCAGAGATCGAGCCAATGCCATGAGATCAGCGCGATAAGCTCCAAGAGTGTTCTTCGACAGCCCCCGCTCCATCCAGACAGCGTCAAGAAATTGATCCACGAGCTCTTCTGAACGAACGATGATCAGCGATTCAGGAGTGTTTTTTTTGTTACTATTACTCATAATATCCGTCCTCCCTAATCATGCAATCCATTGCGTCGATACTGCTGCCAACCGCACTGTCGTACTGGTATTATACGCTGTTACGAATCCCGATCAGAATTTCGATGCACCGCCAAACAAGGGATGTATCACGGATAATGGGCATGGAGACAATCCTTGGCATGGGGCGTGATCGCTATCACAGAAACCGGAAGGCGTTAACATAAAGTGAACTGGGTCACATTTGTCACGCGAAGCCTTTGGGGGCTCTGGGCCTGGCTCAGTTTCACACTAGCCTGCGTTTTTTCACTCATAGTGGCATTGATCGTCCCTGGGCCTCACCAGCGGCAGCGATTAGTCACTCATGCGTCCAGAATAATCTTTGTACTGTCCGGCGTAAAGGTCTCGGTCCGCGGAATCGACAATTTGCCATTGGGCAGCTGCGTAGTGGTCGCAAACCACGCCAGCTATGTTGATGGCATCCTATTGAAGGGCTATTTGCCATCGCGATTCAACTTCGTGATAAAAGGCGAAATGCGGAATATTCCAGTGGTTCATTTCCTGCTGCACCGCTCAGGCGCGAAGTTCGTTGAACGCAAGGAAGCAATCGGCAGCAGCCGGGATGCCAGAAAGCTTGTCAAAGCCGCACAAGGCGGTGAGTCTCTTGGTTTTTTCCCGGAAGGTACCTTTATCCTCGAGCCAGGCGTTGGACGTTTTCGACCGGGTGCCTTCGTTGCGGCTTTAAAGGGTGAGATGCCGATCGTCCCAATCGCTATTTCCGGGTCTCGCAGAATGCTGCCCTCCGGAAAGCTATTACCGCGGCCATCTGACCTCGTCATCGACATACTCCCAGCTATCATGCCAGGCGATGCTAGCTTCGAGTCGTCCAGGAAGCTGGCTGAGGCCTCTCGTCAACAGATTCTTGCCGCACTCGATGAACCTGATCTGCTCACCGATGAAGGATAATTCAGACTACCCTCTTCTTTTACACACCTTATAAAACTGCGGCTTGAATCGCGGCGTAGCATGTCTTTGTATCAATGGCGATGAAGCTATTATCATTAGAGTTGAAGTTACCCAGGAAAAATTATGAATATCGCAAGTGCAAAAGCCGTCATTACAGGTGGCGCCTCAGGACTCGGATTCGCAACTGCCGAGCGAATCATCGCCGAAGGTGGTCAGGTCGTCCTCATGGACGTCAACGAAGAGCAGGGTGAGATACGAGCGGCCGAACTCGGCGATCGAGCACTGTTTCTTCACACCGACGTCTCTGATGAGAGCAATGTTAAAACATCTATCCAGTCAGCCAATGAATTCATGGGCGGTATCACCCTCGCGGTAAACTGCGCCGGCATTGCTACAGCGAGTCGAACTCTCGGCCGCGACGGTCCATGGCCGAGCGACAATTTCAACCGCGTTATACAGATCAACCTGGTCGGCAGCTACAATGTCACGAAAGAAGCTGCGGCCGTAATGCAACTGAACGACCCAAATAATGAAGGTGAGCGAGGAGTGGTCATCAGCACCGCATCAATTGCCGCGTTCGAAGGCCAAATCGGCCAGGCCGCGTACTCAGCATCGAAAGGTGGAGTTGTCGGCATGATGTTGCCACTTGCGCGTGAGTTCGCTCAATTCGGCATTCGCGTAAACACGATCGCCCCAGGCATTTTCATGACCCCAATGATGGCCGGTATGCCGGAAGATATTCAGGACTCACTTGGCCGCCAAATCCCCTTCCCGCCAAGGCTCGGTCGGCCAGAAGAGTATGCAGATACGGCAATATTTATTTACAGCAACGCAGTCGTCAATGGCGAGACCATCCGTATTGACGGCGCGATCCGAATGCAACCAAAGTAAGTGTGGCTACATATTCGAATAATTAGGTCCACCACCGCCCTCAGGAACTGTCCAGACGATGTTCTGCTTGGGGTCCTTGATGTCGCAGGTCTTGCAGTGAACACAGTTTACCGCGTTGATCTGAAATTTCTTCTCGTCGCCCTCTTCCACGATTTCGTATACACCAGCCGGGCAGTAAAGTTGCGCCGGCTCTCCGAATTCCGGGAGATTGTAAGACAGTGGAATTGAATCGTCTTTGAGTCTTAAATGTGATGGCTGATCTTCTTCGTGGTTGGTGCTGGATAAGAATACTGACGAAAGACGATCGAATGTGAGCTTGCCATCCGGCTTGGGATACTCGATTACCTTTGCCTCGGACGCTTTCGTTAACGATTCATGGTCCGGTTCTTTGTTGCGCCATGTGAACGGAAGCTTACCGAAGAAAATATTTTGATCCAAAAAGGTAAATGCGGCGCCCCAGAATGTTCCCAGCTTATGCAAGCCCGGGCCGAAATTTCTGCCTTTATATAACTCTTTGTACACCCAAGACGCTTTAATGCTCTCTTCAAAATCGGATAATTCTGCAGCTGCAGCATCGCCTTTTGCCAGTGCTTTTTGTACGCTTTCGGCAGCCAATATTCCAGTCTTGATTGCAGTGTGTGCGCCCTTGATTTTGACGCCGTTAAGGAAGCCCGCAGCGCAACCGATTAACATGCCGCCGGGAAAGGTCAGCTTCGGAAGTGACTGCACTCCGCCTTTATTGACCGCTCGTGCGCCGTACGCAATTCGTTTGCCGCCTTCAAGGTATCGTCTAATTTTCGGGTGTCGCTTCCAGCGCTGGAATTCTTCGAACGGCGATAAATGCGGATTCCTGTAATTCAATGCAATGATGAATCCAGCAAAAACCTTATTGTTTGCGGCATGGTAAAGGAATCCGCCGCCTTCAGTATGAGAGTCCAGCGGCCAACCCACTGTATGCACAACAAGACCTTCCTCATGTAACTCGGGGTCAACTTCCCAGACCTCTTTAATACCAAGGCCATAGTGTTGAGGATCCGCATTTTCGCGCAGATCGAATTTATCCATGACCTGTTCGCTTAAATTGCCACGTACGCCTTCTGCGAAAATAACGTATTTGCCCAGCAATTCGTAACCAGCCTGGAAGTTCGGCTTTTGCACACCATCTTTGCCGACGCCCATATCGCTTGTCGCTACGCCGATCACGCGGCCATCGTCGTCGTAAAGAACTTCCGCCGCTGCAAACCCTGGAAACACGTTGACGCCCATGTCTTCTGCCTGCTCGCCCATCCACTGGCAAAGCTGGCCGAGGCTGATTATGTAGTTACCATGATTGTGCATCGGTCGTGGAAGGAATGGTCCGGGAACAGGCATCGCGCCCGTTTTACTCGTAAGATAATGCACCCGGTCACCTGTGACAGCCGTCTTCACCGGTGCGCCTTTTTCCTGCCAGTCGGGAAAAAGCTCGTTGAGCCCAGTCGGCTCAAATACATTGCCTGAGAGAATGTGTGTGCCAATTTCGGAGCCCTTCTCCACCACAACGACTGACAGGCTTTCATCCAACTGCATTAATCTGCAGGCTGCGGCCAAACCTGCCGGCCCACCACCGACAATAACGACGTCAAATTCCATTGATTCGCGTTCGATTACTTCAGGCATCAGTCTTGCTTCTCCATATGATTCAGATGGATTGTAACAGTGCTTGTGGCGGCTGCATTTCGAGCGATGTAATCTTACTGAGTCAAAACAACGTCGAAAATAAAGGTTAAAGGATAGATTGGATATTCGCCAAGCATATAGAGACAGCCTTGCCCGCGAGGGGTATGTCCACGATCCCGCTCAAATCGAGCTTATCAGCCACCTCGAAATACTGCAGCGACGTCTGGAAACTCAGAAACCACAACGAAATGGACTGCTTCGCTTCCTCTCCCGTCGCAATCAAGTGGATCAACGTGGCATCAATGGGCTTTACATCTGGGGGGGCGTTGGGCGTGGCAAGACCTTCTTGATGGACCTGTTTTTCGACAGTCTAAGTGTGAAGCACAAGAAGCGCATTCACTTTCATCGCATGATGCATGGCGTACATGAGCGCCTATATGCGCTTGGCGACGTCGAGGACCCCTTGGATCGTGTCGCTGAAGATATTGCCGCGGAAACCAAGGTGTTGTGTTTTGATGAATTTTTCGTCAGCGATATCGCGGATGCCATGATCTTGGGGCGGCTGCTCGACGGTCTTTTCCGACGCGGAGTCACTCTTGTAGCAACCTCAAACTTCAAGCCAGATGATCTATACAAGGATGGCCTTCAGCGAAATCGATTCATATCAGCTATTTCGCAATTAAAGATACATACAGATGTGATGCAACTGGACAGCGGCACGGACTACCGACTGCGCCTCCTGCAGCAAGCGGGCACGTATCTGGCACCCGATAACAAGATGGCGCGTCAAAAACTGCGCTTCTATTTTGACGAGTTAGCGACTAGCGAAATTCGTGAAAACCATGGTCTCGCGATCAACGGCCGCCGAATATCGGCGCGTCGCTGCGCAAAAGGTATTGCATGGTTCGACTTTTCCGACCTATGTGATGGACCGCGAAGCCAGTCAGACTACATCGAGATCGCTCGCTGGTATCCGAGTGTTATCGTTTCAAGTGTGCCGCAGCTCGATGCGATGCGTGAGGATCAAACCCGTCGCTTTATAGCGCTGGTGGATGAATTCTACGATCGCCGCGTGAAGCTCATTATTTCGGCGGCCGTAGCGGCCGAACACTTGTATACCGGCAAGCGCCTTATGTCCGAGTTTGAGCGTACCGTCAGCCGATTAATCGAGATGCAATCTGAGGAGTATCTCGCCCTACCGCATCTCGCGTGATAACTTCTGCGTATGGATGATGAATTACGCCTAGAAAATTTCTTACCGTATCGATTGGCTGTTTTGTCCAACACCGTTAGTACGACCGTCGCCAGAGCCTACGACAAGAGATTCAATGTCTCGATTCCGGAGTGGCGGGTCATCGCAGTGCTCGGTCGATTCCCGGGATTGTCTGCGGTCGAGGTTGCCGGACGAACGTTGATGGATAAGGTGGCCGTAAGTCGAGCTGTGACCAAACTCATCAGGAACGGCCGAATCGATCGGGACTTTGCGGATGCTGACAAACGCCGATCCATCTTGAATCTCTCCGAGGATGGCAAACAATTGCACGACGAAATCGCACAACTCGCGCTCGAGTTCGAGCGGGACTTGCTACAAGGGTTCAGCACGGAAGAGATGGAAAATCTGAACGGCATCATGGAACGATTGCTGGCACGCGCAAGCCTGATTGGATCCCCTTAGCTCCTATCGACCAGTCGTACATTTTAGGTTCCAAATATTTTTTTCGGCGCGGCCGATCGGAGTAACAGCGTGACATATAAAGAGCAACGCATAGTCGGCGGCATAAAACAGATTATCGCGGGCGGAATCATTGCAGATTGAATGAAATAGAATTACGCGATGAAGTCGATTTTGCTACGCTCGCAGTCACCGCGCAGAAAGTGCGTGACCTCATTTTAAGTTAAGCGCGGCCCATTATCAGGGCCATCAACACTGGAGTAGAAATGGCTGGCAAGCTCGTTTTGTGTCGTCACGGTCAAAGTGACTGGAATCTAAAGAATCTTTTCACCGGTTGGACGGACGTCGATCTCACAGAAAAGGGAAATCAGGAAGCTATAGAGGCCGGTCAACTTCTCAAGGAACTCGGTTTTGAGTTCGATATTGCCTATACCTCGGTACTCAAACGGGCTATTCGCACCTTATGGCACATCCAGGATCAGATGGACCTCATGTGGATACCCGTTATTCGGGATTGGCGCTTGAACGAACGTCATTATGGTGGGCTCCAGGGCCTGGACAAGGCGGAAACGGCGGCGAAGTACGGTGACGATCAGGTGCACATCTGGCGTCGCAGTTACAATATTCCGCCACCCGATCTGGATGCAGACGATAAGCGCAATCCGGCACACGATCCTCGTTACGCTGGAATTGAAAACCTTCCAGCAACTGAATCGCTAGCCACAACTCTGGACAGAGTGATGCCCTGCTGGAATGACGTCATCGCGCCGGATCTTCGCGCGGGCAAAAATGTCCTGATCGCAGCTCATGGCAATAGTCTGCGAGCACTGGTTAAGATGCTGGACAACGTTTCCGACGAAGAAATTACCGGATTTAATATTCCGACGGCCATTCCATTGGCCTACGAGCTGGACGACCAATTACAGCCTGTCTCCAGAGAGTTTCTGGGTGATACCGATGCGATCGCAAAAGCGGCGGCGGCTGTAGCCGCTCAAGGAAAATCCAGCTAGACAGATTTAGTTTTGAGAGCCCGGTTTGGAGCGTGGCTTCCATTGGTCCGGATCAACAACACGCATCAAGCCTTCCTGCGCCGTTGACGCTATTAAACGTCCGTCTTGACTGAAAATCTGTCCTCGAGCCAGCCCGCGCGCGCCGGATGATACCGGACTGTCCATTGCGTATAGCAGCCACTCGTCCATCTTGACCTCGCTGTGAAACCAAAGCGCGTGATCAAGGCTCGCCATGATTACGCTGCCGCGTGTAAAAGACAGTCCGTGCGGTAGCGTCGCTACTCCAAGAAGTTCGTAGTCGGACACGTAGGTCAGCAGGTTTTGATGCAAGACTGGATTGTCGGGTAGTGCGTCGACTGCGCGTATCCAGACGTGCTTCCTCGGCGGCGATTTCTTGGGCACCTCGAAGTCGACCGGCTCTACGTGACGAAACTCAAAGGGTCGCTTATCCGTTAAGAACCGTCGCATTTTTGAAGGAATGAATTCGAGCATATCTTTCGCGACTTCCGTGAGATCCTTCAAGCCGTCCGGACCCAGAACGTCTGGCATTTCTGCTTGATGTGAAAGGCCTTCCTCCGGAACCTGAAACGATGCCGCCAAATTCAGTATGGGTCGGCCGTGCTGAATGGCAACTACGCGACGGCTTGAGAAGCTACCCCCGTCACGCGAACGATCGACTTCGTAAATGATGGGTGAATTAACGTCGCCACGACGCAGAAAATATCCATGCAATGAATGTGCTATGCGACCTTCTACCGTGTTCTGTGCCGCGGACAGTGCTTGGCCAACTACCTGCCCACCGAATACCTGTGGGCTGCCAATGTCACGACTATCGCCGCGAAAAATATTCTCTTCAATACGTTCAAGACGCAAAAGCCCAATAAGATCTTCTAGTATCGGATGCATACAGATTAGCTGCCTATGCGGCCGCTATTCACAGCGATTCCGGTGTCGCTGACAAATTTAGCCTGCGCGCGCACTACTCCACCAATACCGCTGCCAGCATTTAATACCAACGTATTTAGGCCGCAGAACCGTAAAATTTCAGCCATTAGATGCTTTTTACAGGGTTTTTCCACTATATATCTCGTTTACTCGGTCGAAAACTGTAGTATCCTAAATTGGCATCGATATACGCCAGGGGGGCATATTATCCTTGCAACCGATTATACGTACAATTCCATTTTAGGGGGGAGACATGAAATTGACCGGATCTAGCCTACACAAACTCGGACGTGAGTTTTCAATTGCGCTTACTGTAATCGCAGTTTCGAGTGCAGGAACAAGTGCACTTGCTCAGGATAACGAACCGTCGTATATCGAAGAAATTATCGTGCAGTCTCAACGTCGCGACCAGAATCTATCCGATGTTCCACTATCCGTGACGCTGGTATCCGGCGCCGAGATCGAGGCGTCAGGCATAAAAGACATGTTCAACATGCAACAGAACGTGCCGGGTTTGACCGTCGGCCAAAGCCAAACAACCACTTCTTCCAGTTTCTCCATTCGAGGTATCGGCAGTACTGCCAACAACTTCGGCGTTGAATCTTCAGTGGGCCTATACGTCGACAACGTTTACCGATCTCGACAGAGTTCAATGATCAATGAGTTGGTCGATATTGAAGCTGCTGAGGTTTTGCGCGGCCCTCAGGGAACGTTATTTGGCAAAAATACAGCCGCCGGCGCAATCCTGCTTCGAACTGTCGCACCGGACTCTAGCTCTGCAAATGCCTTCATCAATTACACGTCTGGCAACTACGGACTAGACCGATTTTCAGCGGCGACCAACATCAACTTAACCGACAGGCTAACCTTTCGCGGTACTATATTCTCATCGCAGAGAGACGGCTATGTCAGCGATGACGCCCTGGGCGACGACCTTTACAACGATCGAGATCGCTCCGGACTGCGCCTGCAATTGGGCGTCAATGACCCCAGCGATGATTTCAATATGCGGTTAATCGTCGATTACGCGGAAGTTGATGAAGTCTGCTGTGCCGCGATCTCGCGCATCGATGGCATATTCTCACAGGCAAGCGTACCGGCATTCCCCGCTTTGGACGCAGGATCTGATGCGGCGCTACTTTCTTTGGGTGGCACAATATCGTCGAGCTACCCTTACCCCCAAGCGCTCTTAAATGGCGCTTTAGGAGCAGCCGCGGCAAACGTCAGCAACGTCCCCTTTGACCAATACCGTATCACGCAAAATTATACGCCAAGATCAAAGAACAGAGATAAAGGCATGTCCCTCGAAATAAACAAAGGGGTAGGCGATTTGACGTTTTCGTCAATAACTGCGTATCGCTATTTTGATACCTATGACGAAATCGATGCCGACTTCACCAATGTCGACGTGTTGAAGCGCATTAATAAAAGTGGACTGAATTCGGTGTCACAAGAATTTAACCTGTCCGGCAACTTCGGTGACAAAGGAAGCCACTTCCAGGCCGGCGTGTACATTTACGCACAAGACTTAGACAACCTGACACACGCCCTTGGCGGCGCGCGAATGAACGACTACGTTCTTGCGCTGCAGCCTGACTTGGTGGCCTTGCTGGGCGGCACAGGCCAGGTTGTGGCAGCTTACGGCGGCGCTTTGCCGGGCGTTG
>JABIQN010000078.1 GCA_018699395.1 Gammaproteobacteria bacterium | reverse complement strand
TTATGCTCAGGTTATCGATGCTCATGACAACAAAATTTTGGCATCGGCGTCTTCGCTCGAAGCCGAGGTTCGCAAAGGAATCAAGAATGGCGGCAACGTCGAAGCAGCAGCTATTGTTGGTGCGCGTATCGCAGAAAAAGCGAAAGCGGCTGGCATCGGCGCTGTTGCGTTCGACCGTTCCGGTTTCCGTTACCACGGCCGTGTAAAAGCACTAGCCGATGCGGCTCGTGAAGCCGGACTGAAGTTCTAATAGGACACTATTGATAATGGCTAGAAACGACAAAAATCAATCGAACGATGACTTTATTGAAAAACTGGTCACCGTTAACCGCGTCGCTAAAGTAGTTAAGGGCGGTCGGCAATTTGGATTCACTGCACTCACTGTAGTTGGCGACGGTGCCGGCCAGGTCGGCTTCGGCTATGGCAAGGCACGTGAAGTGCCAATCGCGATCCAGAAGGCTATGCAGGCTGCTCGCAAGAACATGATCAGCCTCAATTTGAACAAAGACACATTGCAGTACGCGAAGAAGGGCCGTCATGGTGCGACTTTAGTCTATATGCAGCCAGCTTCAGAAGGTACCGGCGTAATTGCTGGCGGTGCGATGCGAGCTGTGTTTGAAGCGGCGGGCGTTCGCAACGTACTGGCAAAGAGTTACGGCTCACGAAACCCGATCAACGTTGTACGTGCGACGATCAAAGGCTTGTCGGAGATTCACTCACCGCAGTCCATTGCAGCCAAACGCGGAAAGAAAGTTAAGGAAATCCTTGCCTGATTTAGTGCATGGATGATTGAAAAGAGAATTTAAGAGACAAGATCATGGCGAAGACCAAAGAATTAAAAGTCACGCAGCTGAAAAGCAAGTTCGGGCGGCTGAAAAGCCATAGAGCCTGTATTGATGGCTTGGGCCTGAGAAGGATTCGTCACACAGTGACGGTCCTTGATACCCCTGAGAATCGCGGCATGATTAATCGTGTTTCGTATATGGTTTCGGTAGAGGAAGCTTGACATGCGTCTGAACGATCTATCACCGGGTACCGGTGCAAAAAAAGTAGGCAAGCGTAAGGGCCGTGGCCATTCTGCTGGACAGGGTAAGACCAGTGGTCGTGGCGTCAAGGGCCAGAAAGCACGTTCTGGCGGATTCCACAAAGTCGGATTCGAGGGTGGACAAATGCCTTTACAACGTCGCTTGCCGAAAGTGGGTTTCCGCTCGCGTATGGCTCGCCTCACGGCTGAGTTACGATTACATGAGCTCAATCTGCCGACAGCTGAGGTCATCGATATGGATGTACTGAAGGCAATGAATTTAGTGCCGGCGTTTGTGACTAAAGTTAAGGTCATCAAGTCTGGTGAAGTTACAAAAGCAGTCAAGCTGAGAGGTCTTAAGGTAACTAAGGGTGCCCGTGCAGAGATCGAGAAAGCTGGCGGTTCAATCGAAGAATAGGTAAGGAGCGACTTTTAGGTCGCAAATGCATTAAATATGGCGAAGAAGCCTCCACAAAATCCGGCAGATGTTGCGCAGCAGGCGAGTAAACATGGTGAACTAAGAATTCGCTTTCTGTTTCTCATCGGTGCGCTGATCGTATATCGTTGTGGTACCTATATACCGGTGCCTGGCGTCGATCCTGTGGCGTTAAATGACTTCTTCCAAGAGCAGTCTGGTGGATTGCTGGCGACGTTCAATCTATTCTCTGGTGGTGCGCTGTCGCGATTTGGTATTTTTGCGCTCGGTATCGTGCCGTATATTTCGTCATCTATTATTATGCAGATGGCGAGTCGAATCGTTCCTAGCCTCGATCAGCTTCGCAAAGATGGCGAGAGCGGTCGTCGCCAGATAGTTAAGTACACGCGCTACGGTACGGTTGCTTTAGCGAGCTTCCAATCCATAGCAGCGGCATCCTGGTTACAGGGTCAGCAAGGGTTGGTCGTGAACCCGGGTCCGTCATTCTTGATTACGGCGTGTATCACGCTAGTCACGGGTACGGTCTTCCTGATGTGGTTGGGTGAGCAGATCACGGAACGTGGTATTGGCAATGGCATTTCGATGATTATTTTGTCCGGCATTGTAGCTGGACTACCCGGCACTATTGCTGGCACGGCGGAGCTGGTTCGCACCGGCGAGATGCAGTCGATTTTTGCTATTTTGATGTTGCTTGGCGGCATCGCGGCGGTTGTTTTTGTAGTTTACATGGAGCGTGCGCAACGGCGCATCACAGTAAATTACGCGCGACGGCAGCAGGGCCGCAAGATGATGCAGGCACAGAGTACGCACCTGCCATTCAAAATTAATATGGCGGGTGTTATTCCGCCGATCTTTGCGTCCAGTATTTTGATGTTCCCAGCGACGATCGCACAGTTTTTTGGTCAGGCCACTGATTCAAGCGCAACGATCATACAAAGAGTATTACAGACGATTGGTGCTAATCTTGGTCCCGGTCAGCCTATTTACGTTTTACTGTATGCAGCTTTGATTATTTTCTTCTGCTTCTTCTACACAGCGCTTCAGTACAACTCGAAAGAGACTGCTGATCAGCTGAAGAAGGGCGGTGCGTTCCTGCCGGGTATTCGGCCGGGCACACACACGGCGGAATATATTGACCGAGTTCTGACTCGACTGACGTTTTGGGGAGCGCTTTATATCGCTGGTGTATGCCTGCTTCCTGAGATAGTTCGTATGTTCTACCCGAGCATGCCGTTCAGCTTTGGCGGCACCTCGTTGCTGATTCTGGTCGTTGTCACGATGGACTTTATGTCACAGTTGCAAGCACATGCGATGAGTCACCAGTACGATGGCATGATGCAGAAAGCCAACCTGCACGATTATGGTAAAGACGGCAAAAATAAAAATGGACAGACTCGCTGATATGGTCAGCGTGATAAGAGAGGGCTCATGAAAGTTCGAGCATCAGTTAGAAAAATTTGCAGAAACTGTAAGATTGTTCGCCGCAAAGGCGTCGTACGCGTTATATGTAAGACCGACGCACGACACAAGCAGCGCCAGGGTTGATCCCGGTTTATCGATAAGGATAGGTTAAGTGGCACGTATATCAGGCATAAACATTCCGTTAACGAAGCACGTCGTAATTGCACTGACGGCAATCTTTGGTATTGGTGACACGCGCGCAAAACAAATTTGCGAGGCGGCAGGTGTTGCACCGGACATCAAAGTAAAAGATCTGGCTGAGCCAGAAGTTGCGAAGCTCAGATCAGCTGTCGCGATCTTCACGGTGGAAGGTGATTTGCGTCGTGAGACGTCAATGAATATCAAGCGTTTAATGGATCTCGGTTCTTACCGTGGCATCCGTCATAGACGTGGTTTGCCGCTACGCGGCCAACGCACTCGTACGAACGCGCGAACCCGTAAAGGTCCGCGCCGTCCGATCAAGAGGTAGGTCTTAGATGGCTGAAGTAAAGAAAAAGAAAGTAAAAAAACACGTGGTTGATGCCGTTGCGCACATTCACGCGTCCTTCAATAATACGATAATCACGATTACCGATCGTCAGGGTAATGCGCTTTCATGGGCAACGGCTGGCGGTTGCGGTTTCCGCGGATCTCGTAAATCAACCCCGTTCGCAGCTCAGGTTGCGTCCGACAAAGCGGGCCGTGTGGCTCTCGAGTTTGGCGTAAAAAATGTTGACGTGCGTGTTCGTGGACCCGGTCCAGGGCGTGAGTCTGCAGTACGCGCTCTGAATGCTTTGGGATTCCGTATTCAAAATATTGAGGATGTCACTCCGATTCCTCACAACGGCTGTCGCCCGCCTAAAAAGCGCCGCGTGTAGAGGCTGAATAATGGCAAGATATCTAGGACCAAAATGTAAACTGTCCCGCCGCGAAGGCACGGATCTGTTTCTTAAGAGTGGCATCAGGCCGCTCGAATCAAAGTGCAAACTGGATGTTCCTCCAGGCGGTGCGGCTCAACGTCGCCCACGCGTGTCGGAATACGGACTGCAACTCAGAGAGAAGCAGAAACTGCGTCGAATGTATGGTGTACTCGAAAGACAGTTCCGCAACTACTACAAGCGTTCAGCTCAGCTGAAAGGCTCAACGGGCGAAAACCTGCTGCGCTTTCTCGAAGGACGCTTGGATAACGTTGTTTACCGTATGGGCTTTGCGTCAACACGCGCAGAAGCACGTCAGCTGGTGAGCCATAAGAGTATCGAAGTTAACGGAAAAGTCGTTAATATTCCGTCCGCTCAGCTCAAGGCAGGCGATGCGGTAATTATTCGTGAGAAGGCGAAAAAGCAACTTCGCATTCAGAGCGCACTTGAGATTGCAGGACAAGTTGGCTTGCCCGATTGGGTCAATGTTGACACGAAGAAGATGGCGGGTGTTTTGACGTCGTTGCCGGATCGGGAAGACATTCTTCCTGATATCAACGAAAACCTAGTCGTCGAGTTGTACTCGAAGTAGCCCCGGAGGGTATTTTCCCATGCAGGAATCAGTACATGAATTTTTGAAGCCGCGCGTTGTCAAGGTATCGCCGGTCAATGACGAGCAAGCCAAAGTTACGATCGAGCCATTCGAACGTGGCTTCGGTCACACGCTTGGTAATGCACTACGCCGTATTTTGTTATCGTCGATGCCAGGTGCTGCAATTACAGAAGCCGAAATCGAAGGCGTGCTTCACGAGTACACCAGTATTGAGGGCGTACAGGAAGATGTCGTTGATATCCTTCTTAACCTGAAGCAAGTTGCCGTTACGATGAACACTCGTGACACCGCCGAGCTACGCGTTTCGAAGAAAGGCCCCGGCCCGGTAACGGCTGGAGATATACAGCTCGATCATGACGTTGAAGTTATGAATCCTGAATTGGTCATTGCAAACCTGACCAAAGCGGGCGAGTTGAACATGATCCTGCAAGTCGAGCGCGGTCGTGGTTATCGTCCGGCTACGCAGCGTCCGTCATTCGAAGAAGAAGGTGGCCCTATCGGTCGCCTGCAACTCGACGCGTCATTCAGCCCGGTTATTCGCGTAACGTACAACGTTGAGGCAGCGCGTGTTGAGCAACGTACTGATCTTGATAAGTTACTTATTGAGATCGAGACCAATGGAACAATTGATCCAGAAGAAGCTATTCGCCGTGCGGGCAGCATTCTGAAAGATCAATTGTCTGTCTTTGTTGATCTGCAGGGTCAAGAAGAAGGTGTTGGTGCACAGGCTGAGGATCAGGTTGATCCTATTCTGCTACGTCCGGTTGACGAGCTTGAGCTTACAGTTCGTTCGGCGAATTGCCTCAAGGCGGAAAACATCATGTACATCGGTGATCTTATACAGCGTACCGAGGTTGAGCTTCTTCGCACACCAAATCTTGGCAAGAAATCTTTGACAGAGATTAAGGAAGTCTTGGAAGGCCACGGTCTGAGTCTGGGTATGCGCTTGGATAACTGGCCGCCAGCGAAGCTGCGTCCCGAGCATGAGCTCGTGATATAAAACAGTTCGAGCTAGCTCGTGCTGTAAATAAAGAATATTAGGAAAGCAAAATGCGCCATAGAAAATCCGGTCGTAAACTGGGTCGTAATAGCTCACATAGAAAAGCAATGTTTCGTAACATGGCGACATCGATGATTAAGCACGAGACGATTCGTACGACTTTACCGAAAGCAAAAGAACTGCGTCGTGTCGTTGAGCCTCTAATTACGCTTGCGAAAGAAGATAGCGTTGCAAATCGACGCTTGGCTTTTAATCGTCTTCGTGACAAAGAAGTTGTTGCCAAGTTGTTCACAGAGATTGGCCCACGCTGTAAAGAGCGTCCTGGTGGCTACCTTCGTATCTTTAAGACTAGCCCACGTCCGGGTGACAATGCGCCAATGGCGATTGTTATGCTGACGGATCAGGCTGCAGAAGAAGTTGTTGCCGAAGACTAGTTAAGGTTGACGTCCTAGCTGCATAGAAAAGCCGGGTATTACCCGGTTTTTTTGTGTCCGCCATCATGGAGCATCAGTAACACCTTGAAATTTAAAGAAGTAGTAAATTTCAAAACTATGAGTGGAATCACAGTTATCCTCAGCTAACACTTCTACAGTGATATTATTTGTTCAATGATATTTAATAATAAGACAGTCATTATCACGGGCGGATCCGAAGGTGTCGGCGCTGCTACGGCACGCATGTTCGCTGAGGCCGGGGCGAACCTGATGCTGGTCGCACGAAATAAGAAAAACCTCGACACCATAGCCGAAGAATTGCGATCTAAAGCAAAGGTCGAGGTGTTCGCGATGGATGTATCGGATGCCGCAGCATGTGGCGACCTTTTCAAGAAAACAGTATTTGAGTTTGGACGAATCGATGTACTAATTAATAATGCGGGATTTCACAGCCGCGGTCTTGTTGAAGATATTGACATCAGTGATCTTGGCAAGATGATCGATGTTAATTTAAAGGCACCTATTGTGCTGTCTCGTCTAGCGCTACCATATTTTCGAGAGGCTGATGGAGGAGTGATCATTAATGTTGGATCGTTGGCGGGCCGTGTGCCCATTCCTGGAAGTGCCGGTTATGCTGCAAGCAAAGCGGGTCTGCGATCCTTCACTTATGCGCTAGGTACTGAACTTGCCAATAGTAATATTAAGCTGGCGGTAGTATCCCCAGGTCCGATTGATACTGGTTTTATTATGGCTGACATAGACGCGAATTCCGATTTGACGTTTTCACAACCGATCAGTATGGCGGATGAAGTAGCCCAGGCAATATTGGATATCTGCAGTAACCAGTTTCGTGAGCAGTCGATACCGAGATTCAGCGGGTTCCTCACGACTTTTATATATTTGTTTCCGAGGTTTGGTGAATTCGTGCGACCCCTCCTTGAGCGTAAGGGCGCTAAGGTAAAAGCTAAACTCAAAGCTGAGCAAAAGCGTCGCGAGTCAAATTTCCCTAATGGTTAATAAATGCTCGAATGTTGTCCCCTATTCGAGTTTCACTAAATGGAGATAGTCAGCTAATCGATTACCATTTCAAAATTTTTCAGCTGGTGTGCCGTAAAGATTCTCAAAAATTATGTTAATGACATATTCAAATCATATCCTGTTGCCGATGGAGGCAGCGAGTGACATCATACGTGGTTGCGAGAAGGCAGGTTCGCCATCCTTCCGATCACGGAGTAAGGAATGAAATACTCAAAATGGATAATCAGTTTTGCATTTCTGGCCTCGGGAGTTACTGTCGTGGCCGCACCTGACCCGGGATATGACAGGGTTGCTGGACGTCATCATGCGTCACGTTCCGAGGTCATTGCTCCGCACGGTATGGCGGCCACCAGCCAGCCACTGGCAACTCAGATCGCTCTCGATATTCTAAAAGCCGGTGGCAACGCTGTAGATGCGGCGATCGCGGCGAATGCCGCTTTGGGTTTGATGGAGCCGACTGGCAACGGCATTGGCGGCGATCTATTTGCTATCGTCTGGGATGCTGAGAAAAAGGAGCTTGTTGGACTGAATGCCTCAGGCCGCGCCCCAAAAGCAATGACGCTCGAATACTTCCAGGAGCGGGGCATTGATGTTATTCCGTCATTTGGACCATTGCCCGTAAGCGTCCCAGGGACCGTCGATGGCTGGTTCGAACTGCATGGCCGCTACGGACGACTGGATATGGCAGAAATACTGGCACCGACGATCGCATATGCACGGGAAGGCTTTCCAGTTTCCGAAGTTATTGCGCATGACCTGCAATTAAATAAGGTGCGACTCGGTCATTTCCCAGGATTCGCTGAGACGTATATGCCGGGCGGCGATGTTCCCAAGAAAGGCGAGATGTTCAAGAATCCTCGGCTGGCAAATACATTGAAAGCCATCGCTGAAAAAGGCAGGGATGAATTCTATAAAGGCGATATCGCGAAGAGAATAGACGCTTATATGACTGAGCAGGGTGGATTACTAAATTACGATGACTTGGCCGCGCATGAGTCTGAGTGGGTGACACCCGTTTCCACAAACTATCGTGGTTGGGATGTGTATGAGCTGCCACCGAATGGGCAGGGAATAGCGGCATTACAGATGCTTAATATCCTTGAGGGATTTGATATTGCGGCGATGGGATTTGGTAGCGCCGAATATATTCATACGTTCGTAGAAGCGAAGAAACTGGCATTCGAAGACCGAGCGAAATACTACGCGGACATGGATTTTGTCGACGTACCGATTGAAACCTTGATATCGAAGAGTTATGCGGATGTAAGGCGTGACCTAATAAAGGCTGACGAGGCCTCTACGTCCCTGCCCGCCGGGGGCGCAAAGCTTGAATCCGGGGATACGATTTACCTTACCGTCGCAGATGCGAGCGGCAATATGGTATCACTGATTCAGAGTAATTATCGAGGTATGGGATCTGGAATGACGCCGGGCGATCTAGGCTTCGTTTTGCAGGACCGCGCCGAGATGTTTGCACTGGATGCCGGTCACGCGAATGTTGTTGCGGGCGGCAAGCGCCCCTTTCATACGATCATTCCTGCGTTTGTCATGAAAGATGGTGAACCACTCATGAGCTTCGGACTCATGGGTGGAGCTATGCAACCCCAGGGACATGCTCAG
>JABIQN010000077.1 GCA_018699395.1 Gammaproteobacteria bacterium | reverse complement strand
CACTCGTTCGGCGCGGCGCCTATATAGCCCCCAACGTTGTGTTGATGCCAAGCTATACAAATATTGGCGCCTATGTTGACAGTGGAACGATGGTTGATACATGGGCAACCGTTGGTAGTTGCGCGCAGATCGGCAAGAATGTGCATCTGTCCGGCGGTGTTGGGATAGGTGGCGTCCTAGAGCCCGTGCAAGCCGGACCGACGATCATTGAAGATGACTGCTTTATTGGCGCCCGCTCCGAAGTTGTGGAAGGCGTAATAGTTGAAAAAGGCTCAGTAATTTCGATGGGCGTCTACCTCGGACAAAGCACACGAATATACGATCGGGCAACTGAAGAGGTTTCCTACGGTCGAATTCCTGCTGGCTCAGTCGTTGTTGCAGGTAACCTGCCATCTGCAGACGGCAGGTACTCATTGTATTGCGCGGTGATTGTGAAGAGGGTTGATGCCAAGACCCGAGCGAAAACCGGACTGAACGATCTGCTCAGAAATCTGGACTAAGAGAGCGTGCTGACCGTATTTGGAATCAAGAACTGCGATACCTGCCGGAAAGCATGCAAACACTTCACGGAAAACGGCATCGAATTTCACTTTCATGACGTTCGCGATGATGGATTGGATGTTCAAATGCTCGCGCGTTGGGCGAACCGGCTTGACTGGACACAATTACTGAATAAGAAAAGCCTGACGTGGCGCAAGATACCGGAGATCGAGCGAGCGGACATTATGGCTGATAAAGCGTTTGCGTTGATGATCAAAAATCCAACCCTTGTAAAACGCCCGGTGCTGGAATCAGACGGGTTTGTCGCCGTCGGATTTTCCGAAAAACACTTTGGCGAATATCTAAACGCAGGCAGTAAGAGCACCGAGAAATCTGGCTAGCCTATGCGCACTGTTAGGCAGTATTATCACAAGTAAATCATCGCTTGCCGACGACAGTTGCGAACGGATAAACTCTAGGCGAATCAACTAACAATTCATTAATTGAGAAAAACAGTCATACTTTACTTAATTTTTTCGACACTATATGGATCATTCTTACAGTAATGACTGACCTAATAAAAAGTCCGGAGATCGACCTTCTTTGCGAGCTCGTCAAGCGTGAATCGGTAACACCCGATGATGCCGGATGCCAGGGATTATTGATCGAGCGTCTGCAAGCGATGGGGTTCGAATGTGAGACGCTACAGTTCGGCGACGTAACAAATCTCTGGGCACGCCGTGGAACCACAGCGCCAGTACTGTGCTTTGCCGGTCATACAGATGTTGTTCCACCTGGTGACAGTACACAATGGAGTAGCGATCCTTTTCAACCAACCGTCAAAGACGGCGTCATGTATGGTCGCGGTACGGCGGATATGAAAAGCGGCCTAGCCTCAATGATCGTTGCGATTGAAAATTTTCTACAAGTTAATGCTAAACATAAAGGCAGCATCGCACTGCTAATCACTAGCGACGAAGAAGGTCGAGCTCGAGACGGCACGCTAAAGGTAATGGAAACACTAAGTAAGCGCCGTGAATCTATTGACTGGTGCGTCATCGGTGAACCATCGAGTCAGGACGCGCTTGGCGATTTGATTCGCATCGGAAGGCGCGGCTCTTTGAGTGGGATGCTAAAGGTGATGGGTACTCAAGGTCATGTTGCCTATCCACACCTTGCCGATAATCCAATTCGGCGATTTGCACCAGTGCTATCAGAATTGCACAACATTGAGTGGGACCAGGGCAATGAGCATTTTCCACCCAGTAGCTTCCAGGTCGTCGATATCAAAAGTGGTGTCGGTGCGCCCAACGTAACACCGGCAGAATTATCCGCGCGCTTTAACTTCCGCTACTCGACCGTTTGGAATCATGAGTCACTCAAAAAGCGTGTTCACGAAGTCTTCGACGCGCATGATATTGACTACGAATTGAACTGGCATCTATCCGGCGAACCCTTCCTCACTAAGCCGGGTCGATTAATTGACGCTGCTGTGCAAGCGGTAACTGAAAGCACAGGGAAAGAACCACTATTATCGACCGGCGGTGGCACGTCCGACGGACGCTTTATTTCTCCCGCTGGCGTGGATGTCGTAGAACTGGGGCCCGTTAATGCGTCCATTCACAAAATCGACGAACACGTCAGGATTGCCGATGTCATACAATTGACGGGTATATACACGAGAATTCTACAACTACTACTCTAGCGCCGCAGATTATTCCAAGTGGCAACAGTTGCCAGACAGATCATGGAAATAACGACCCAAGTCGGCATCGTCAGCCCGAGAAATCGCCAGGAAACTTCGGCGCACTCGCCAGACCCCTTGAGGACCATACCGAACACATCCTTAAGCGGGAAATTTCCGAGCATATACTCCAATCCAGGGCCGCAAGATGGGACTTCATCCGCTGGCAGATTCTGCAAATGCACGTGCCATCCAGCAACGGCAACACCTAACGCTGCCACCAAAACGCTGAGCACCGCATAGATACGCGAAGCAATTTTCTGTGGACTATGAATAGCAGCAACGAGAAACGTCACCCCCAAAGTAATAACAGTGATTCGCTGCAAAGTACAAAGTGGGCATGGATTCAGCAGTAATACATATTGCGAATAAAGCGCGAACGCCATCATACCTGCACAGCAGACTGAGCCCATCAGGTTGACGATTTGCTTGGAGGGGATGCTCACTTACTTCCTCAGTTGAATTTAAATTCGAGGTCAATTTGAACTCGATTATAGTCGTGCTCCGTACCCTGGAAACGATCGATTTGATTCAAAAAAAAGGTTCCACCGAGTGCTGCCTTCTTCGAAAAGCCATATTTTGTACGAAGAAGATATCCTTTAGAATCAGTGCCACCGCCGCCAAAGTCCGAATCGTTAAAAGCAGCGATAAGCGCATCGGCTTGGATATCTTGGTAGATCCAAACAAATTGCATATCACCCTTCTTTTTTACCGAACCAAGCGTTGCACCGAATGAATAAGCAGTGTCCTCAACGCTTACTTCATTATTCTTTGTGTATTGCACGTATAACCTCAATGGCCAATCCATAACTTCTGTATCAAATTGCCCAAAGATTTCAATATTTTTATACCCATAAATATAAGCATCGCCATCGCCATCAACAGAGTTGCCGCGGGGCTTAGCTTTATAAAAAGGCTCATAGCCGATAGTGTTGGTATAAGTAAAATAACTAAGACCTACTGTCAGTTTACTGGCATCGCCCAAGCCTACTTTTGCTCCCGCCTGCATAGCGTAAAGCAATGAATCGCCCTCAGTACTACGCTCATCAACAGAGAAAGCGGCTATGGCGCCAAAAAGCATACCTGACCCAAACTTTGCAGCAATACCCTCCGGATTGAGATCGCCATCCCATATCATCGGCGCACTTCCTGCGCGAAACATAGGATTTTTCATTTTGCCTGCATTGATGGCAATAACATCATTAACCTGCCAATCAACATAGGCGAGATCAACGCCGATATCTTTCGTGGAAAAGCTACCGTCTAAAGTTTGGTTGGTCGAAACAGGATTGTCACCGCCTGTCGCCAGCCGAAATACGAAACTCAGGTCCTCCTGAATTTTCGCATCCAAACCAATGCGTGCTCTAATTCGCATGCGATCACGGTTCCGCTCGCCCTCTTCTTCTATACCCTCGTAGCGAAGGCGCAGGTCACTTTTGAATGCAAGGCGATCAGTCCAGCTCTCGTCATTTGCAATTGCTGGTGCTGAGAAACAAAAAATAACCACTGAAAGCATGGCAGTGAATATTCGAAAAATCATTATAATTTATCTCTTAAGAGTCACTTGATGCTTGAGGCTATCGCAGAAAAATCACGCAATATACCCCCCTAAATAACCACGATCCACAACCTACCGGCCACTATATATATGATATCGATACGTAATGAAAGACCCAAATATAATATTTTACGATGCCCTCATTCTCGGTAATTCTGCCACCTTCTGTCGCAGATAGGCCGGCTGGATATCCCTCGGCTCGATTGCAGTGGCAATATCCGATAAGGTCAGTAACCAGGCCGCCCTCGGATAGAATACCTCCGACTGCTCGCCAATCCACTGAGCGTTTATGATCGCTAACTCGGGATAGCGCTGCCAGCCCTGACCCGCGATCGTGAATGCCTGGTCACGACCAGAAAGCGATTCGATGACACTTTGACCTTGAAGATATTCATTAGTGATCGGCTGCGGAAGATTGTCTTCACCACGTGAATACAATCCCAGATAGACCTCATTCATGTGCGCGTCTTGTGCGACGGCCACAAGCTCGGCATCCGACGCGTCTAGAACTTCCGCCGCTACAGCAGCAAGAGAAGATACAGGAATGATCTTGAGTCCCGCGCCGTGAGCTAAGCCCTGCGACACCGATGCCGCAATACGCATGCCGATGAAAGAACCCGGACCATTGCCGAGAACAATCGCATCAAGATCAGTCAACGCTATTTCAGACTCATTTAGCACCTCCCGAATCATTGGCATTAACAGACGGGTGTGTTCGCGTGGCTGCTCAACATGACGTTCGACAACCGCGTCGCCATTAGACGCGGCAACCGTACATGCGACGGATGAAGTATCAATGGCCAGCAGTTTTGCGTTGCATCTCATTTATGTGCGGCCAGAAAGCTCGACACCTCATTCAAGGCTGATGTCGAAGGCATGGGTAAGAGGCAGTCGAGGAACATTTTGCCATAACGCTTACCTTTTATTCTTGGATCGCACAGCACCACAACGCCATAGTCAGTCTGATCACGCAGCAAGCGCCCAGCACCCTGCTTTAATGATAGTGCCGCGAGCGGCAATTGATGCTCCATGAAACCGTTACCACCCTGTCGTTTAATAAATTCGAGCCGCGCCATCATCAGTGGATCGGCCGGCGAAGCAAACGGTAATTTATCGATCGCAACGATACTCAATGCCGGTCCACGCACATCGACGCCCTCCCAAAAACTGCCAGTGCCCAGTAATACAGCATCGCCGGCCTGCCGAAAACGGCGAAGCAGGTCATCTCGAGGCGCATCACCCTGAACCAGCAGAGTCCTGCCGCTGAGGACTTTCTTGTTGACCTTAAACCACTGCCGCGCATTATTCAGCGCTCGATGACTGGTGAACAAGCAGAACATGCCACCAGCCGTAAAGTCCAGCATCGGCGTGACCGCCTCGAGCATCATATCGGTGTGTCCCGGATCAGATGGCTGTGGCATATTTGCAGGCAGATAAACCAGGCCATTCTGTTGCAGCGGGAACGGACTCGGAAAGGTAAGTCCCGCAACGCCCACCAGGCCCATGCGAGTTCCGAAATACGAAAAGTCTTCTGCGATCGCCAATGTAGCCGACGTGAATATCCAGGACTGAAGGCCGTTTCCGATCAACTTTCTCAGTTTCTCAGAAACGTCTAGCGGCGTAAGATGAAGGCGCATGCTGCGAGGATGAACCTCTAACCAACGCAGTCCGTCCCACGAGTCATCGCTAACCAAGATTGCCAGTCGTTCTGCCATGCTGGCCAGTTGCTCGTGTATTTTTTCAAGCTCAATTGACGCATCGCTAATATCAGCCACGGCAACCTGCACATCGTGAAGAGTGTGCACAAGCGTATCGAGCGGCGCCCGGAGTTCAGTCATAATCTCGTTGAGTTCGTGTCGTCCTTCACTGCGAGGTGCATCGGCTCGCAGGTTGCTAATCGCCGTTTGCAAACCGTCAATACGGCGATTCAGTTCAGGCTGCGAGAACGGCAGTGTTACCGTGCGTGCTTCGTCGACGAGCCTCTCGAGTTCGCGACTACCAAGCGATACACCAAAGAACTGCACTGCCAAATCGGGTACCTGATGCGCTTCATCGATAATGATGGCATCAGCGTCGGGAAGAAACTCGACAAAGCCTTCTTCCTTCATCGCCAGATCGGCGAGCAATAGGTGGTGATTTACAACCACCAAATCCGCTTCCTGGGCCGCTTTTCGCGCCTTTGCAACATGACATTTGGAGTATTCGGGGCACTTTTGACCCAGGCAATTGTCGGCAGTTGATGTAACCAGCGGCCAAATTGGCGAGTCTTCAGGTACCTCGATCAGCTCAGCTTTGTCGCCACTCGTCGTACGATATCGCCATTGCCGAACTTCATCTAGGTCTTCCAAGGGCATCCGCGATGGATCCGTTAATTGATCCAGACGTTGTAGGCATAGATAGTTCGCACGCCCTTTCAATAGCGCGGTTGATACAGGACGACCGAGCGCTTTTCCAACTAAAGGAAGATCCCGGTGATACAGCTGATCCTGTAGCGCCTTGGTTCCGGTACTGATAATCGTTTTTCGGCCGCTCATCAGAGCTGGAATCAAATACGCAAAGGTTTTTCCTGTACCCGTACCAGCCTCGACAACCAATGTGTCTGAGTTTGCGATAGCTTCGGCCACAGCCTCAGCCATCCACCCTTGCCCAGCTCTGGGCTGAAAGCCCGGCAGCAGATCTTTGAATGGGCTTTGGTCACCAAAGAATTCAGTGAGAATCGTCACCGGCCGAAGATTACACGGTTCATGATAAATTGGCGCGATACTTGGAATAACATCTACAGTTAACGCGCCAAGCGATTAATAATAATACTATTTTTCTGCGACAACATAAGCTATCCACGCAAGATCGGCTTCGCCTTTTTCATCAGGCGTAAATTCACCATTACCTTCGCCGTCTTCATCTTCGCCCTCCCAATAAATAGTCGCCTTACTAAAGCCAGCTTCCAGTAGTAATTCCTTGATTTCAGGGGCTGACCAGAGTCGCCATTCGTAAGTAAACGCCTCCTTAATCTTCGAGCCATCTTTAAAGTGAAAGTGGATATGGCAACGAATAAAATTGGTGACCGGGTGAAATTTAGCCTGATGCCAGATGTATGAGAAGCCATGCTCCTCATGCTTAGTCTTTTCCTTGGTCTCTTCTTGCGCCTCTGGCCCACCGAACATGTCACAAAAGAAAACGCCATCATCCTTCAAAGCCGCATGTGCCTTTTCAAAGTACGCCCGCAGCGAGTTGCGTGTATCAAAAATGAAAAAGCTAAAATTAAACGCCGCCAACAGGTCGACCTTGGGTGTCTCAACCGTCAACACATCAGCTTCAATAAGGCTTACACGGGCTTGATTCTCTGGGTCGAGCTTGGCGATACGATTTAATCGCCCCCACTCCAATACGGATGGCTCGATATCCACCCCGATCGCCTGAAAATTACTACCCTGCCGCACCCATTGGCATGACGCGCTTGCCGTGCCGCAGAAATCTTCGCGGAACATATATGCGGTTCGACCTGTCAACGATTTAAATGTAGCCTGCAGGAATTCAATCTCATGCTCAACATTCTGTACAGACAATTCATAGAGCTCATGAATATCGGCTTTATCAGCCATCGTCTGATGTTTGCTTGCGGATTTAGTGCTCATGCTGGAGTTATGTCCTGGTTGTTGTTGTCGAAGCGTGGCCGTGCATTGTAGCGGTCTACACAGTAGCTGGTATAGCGTTTAGTGCATTGATCAACACTTCGCTTCCCGCACCTTCACGGTAAGCATTTTCACTAATCGAACGCCGCCAAGCTCTGGCTCCCAGTTGTCCAGCATAAAGACCAAGCATATGCCGTGTTATGCGGCCTAATGGTTCGCCACCTCGTAGTACTTCATCGATATACGGCAACATTTGGTCCACAATATCTCGCCTGTCTGGCAAGGAATTCTGCGGGTTGAAGTGTTGCTCTAATTCCGCGAGGAAATACGGTTGGTGATATGCCTGTCGTCCTATCATTGCGCCATCGAGGTATTGCAGTACCTGCTCGACTTGGGCGATATCTGCCAATCCGCCATTGATGACGATCTCCAAGTCGGGAAAGTCACGCTTCAGTCGATAGACGCGATCGTAGTTCAGTGGTGGCACCATTCGATTTTCTTTAGGGCTCAGTCCGTCCAGAATCGCGATTCGTGCATGAATGATAAATTTCTGGCATCCAGCAGCGATCAAAGGTTCTACAAAATTAACGAGGAATTCGTAGCTGTCCAGATCGTTTATTCCAATTCGCGTTTTCACAGTAATCGGAATATCAGTAACGTCGCTCATCGCCCGATAGCATTCAGCCACTGTATCAGGAGCTGCCATGAGACAGGCGCCAAACTGACCGCTTTGAACTTTATCGCTTGGACAACCGACATTTATATTAATTTCGTCATAACCGTAGTCATGGGCCTTCGATGTAGCGCTGGCCATCCACTGAGGATCGCTCCCGCCAAGCTGCAGTGCCAATGGGTGCTCCTCATCGTTGAAGCGCAGAAAACGCTCGGAATCGCCATGATGAATCGCAGCGGCCGTGACCATTTCCGTATAGAGAAACGCCGACGGGCTTAGTAGCCGCATGAAATAGCGGCAATGTCGGTCGGTCCAATCCATCATGGGGGCTACAGAAATATTAGCAGTCATCAAATTCTTCGTAATTGACACGTACGGCCTACGGGACCATGGATTGATAGTTTAAACGCGATAAGAGCCGCTGTCTGCGTAGAACATCGGGCCGCCTCTCGCTACCGGGAAGCCATAACCGTGAATGTAGACGATATCGATATCACTCGAACGTTGCGCGATACCCTCATCCAGAATCTTCCGTCCTTCATCGACGAGAGATGATATGAGCCGCTCTACGATTTCGCCGTCCGATATATCTCGTCGTTCAACGCCGAGTTCAGCGGCTGCTCTTTCAATCATCTCGTGAACAGTGGGATCAGAAGTCGCTTTACGATTATCATCATAAGTGTAGAAACCGGCCCCTGATTTTTGCCCCATCCGACCAGCTTCAACTAGTAGGTCTGGTACCCGATAAGACATTGGATCGCCTTTTTGCTCATCAGTCAGAGCCTGACGCGCCGTGTAGTCTATATCGAGCCCCGCCAGATCAAATACTCGCAGCGGGCCCATCGCCATACCCCATGATTCCATCGCCGAATCAATCTGCTGTGGGGTCGCGCCCTCGAGTAACAACATCTGTGAAGTTTTTCCGTACGGCTGAAGCATTCGATTTCCGATAAACCCATAACAAACGCCTGACACTACCGCGATCTTTCTAATCTTCTTTGCCAAAGCCATTACGGATACCAAAACATCATCTGCCGTCTTTTCGCCGCGGACGACTTCCAGTAACTTCATGATGTGAGCTGGACTGAAAAAATGCATTCCAACGACATCTTTAGGGCGACTTGTAACCGCAGCGATAGCATCGACATCCTGGTAGGACGTATTGGTTGCCAATATCGCACCCGGTTTGCACACATCATCCAACTGCTTAAATACCTTCTTCTTGAGGTCCGGATTTTCGAATACAGCCTCGACCACCATATCGACGTCCGCAAGAGCCGCATAGTCGGTTGATCCAGATATGAGCGCTCTGTAACTTGCGACTTGCTTCTCGCTTAACTTGCCTCGTTTGACGCTCCCGGCGTAGTTGCGATCAATAATGGACAGCCCGCGAACCAAAGCCTCGTCGCTGATCTCGATCATAGTCACTTGTATGCCAGCATTCGCGAAGCTCATGGCTATGCCACCACCCATTGTACCGCCCCCAATAATGCCGACAGTCTCGATTGGCCGTTGGACGATGTCACGGGGCAAGTCATCAACTTTGGGCGCTTCTCTTTCGGCGAAGAAGATATGCCGCATGCCTGCCGACTCCGGGCTGGCCATACAATCAAGAAATGCTTGTTTTTCTATCGCAAGGCCATCCGTAAAGGACATCGTCGCAGCAGCCTCAACGGCGGCTACGATGCGGCCAGATGCGATCTGACCGCGGGCTCGCCTTCTCAGGGACGTCCGATATTCTTCAAAAATAGCAGCGTCATATTCGGGCACAGCCTGCTCACTGCTGCGGCGAATCGGCGCTTGGTCGGCAACAAGCTGTCCTGCCCAGGCGATCGCACCACTTAGCAGATTGCCATCAATAATCTTATCGATTAAACCAAGCGATTTGGCTTTTGCGGCCACAATCGGAACACCGCTCGTAATTAAGTCTAGAGACGCCTTCACACCTGCGAGTCTGGTTGTTCGTTGCGTGCCGCCGGCACCCGGAAGAAGTCCAAGTTTTACTTCGGGCAAGCCAACTTTAGCGAACGGCATCGCGCATCGATAATGCGCTGCCAACGCCATTTCGAAACCACCACCCAGTGCGGTGCCATGCATCGCTGCCACCACGGGTTTGGACGATGCTTCAATCGCCTTGACGAGATCCGGTAGGCCCGGATCTTTGAGGGGTTTGTCAAATTCCGTTATGTCCGCACCAGCGAAGAATGTCCGGCCATCGCAGCTAATGACGATAGCTTCTGACGAATCACCTTGAGCCTCACTGATCGCGTCAAAAACTCCCTCGCGCACGGCGTGAGACAGTGCATTGACCGGCGGACTGTCAACAGTAATGACGCCTATAATACCTTCGAGCCTGTAGCTTACGGGTGAGGCCATCTTGAT
>JABIQN010000076.1 GCA_018699395.1 Gammaproteobacteria bacterium | reverse complement strand
TGAATTTTTATCACCAATATATGTATTCATAACTTGATTCTTCACAGCATCATCAACTACATCATCCCACAGGTTAGGCCGGATCTTATTCATTGTAACGATTGGATGACGGGTCTTATTCCAGCCGCGGCAAGGCGATTCAATATTCCTTCTCTACTCACCCTGCACAATATCCATACGGAAAAATTGACCATGGCGGAAATCGAGGATCGCGGAATAGATGCCGCCGAATTCTGGAACCACATGTATTTTGAAAACCCACCGCATTCCTATGAGGAATCGCGTGATGGAAATTCCACGGATTTGTTAGCAACCGGAATTTTTGCGGCAGACCATGTAAACTCGGTGAGCGAAACCTTTCTCCACGAGGTGGTTGAAGGAAAACATGCGTTTGTGCCTGATTCAATCCGCAATGAACTTTCTAACAAGCTGCATGCTGGTTGTGCGAGCGGCATTCTGAATGCTCCGGATGTTTCTTATGATCCAGCTACTGACCCATCTCTTGCGTTTAAGTATGATCACGAGAAAGTCATGGAGGGGAAAGCAATTAATAAACGTGCTCTCCAAGAAAAAGCCGGGCTGAACGTGGACCCAAATGCACCAATGTTGTTCTGGCCATCACGTCTGGATCCCATGCAAAAAGGCTGCCAGCTATTGGCCGACATCCTTTACCAAACGGTAGCCGACTACTCAGACATTGGGCTTCAAGTTGCCATCATCGCCAATGGTGAGTTTTTTCCGCATTTCCAAAATATCGTACAAATGCACAACTTGCAGGATCGTGTTGCCGTGATGGATTTCAAGGAGTCGGACTCTCGGCTTGGTTATGCGGCTGCCGATTTCATGCTGATGCCGTCGCGTTTTGAGCCGTGTGGGCTACCCCAGATGGTGAGCCCAAAATATGGCACCTTATCCGTTGTTCACGATACTGGCGGCATCCACGACACCGTTGAGCATATGCATCATGATTGCACGATGGGCAACGGTTTCCGCTTCCAGCACTACGGCCCAGAGGGGCTCCGGTGGGGCATCGATGAAGCGATCGGGTTCTACCGCAGGTCATTCCAAGAAAAGGAGAAGACGCTCACACGCATCATGAAAGAATCTGCTAACCGCTTTAACCACACAACCACTGCGGCAAACTACATCGCCCTTTACGAGAAAATGCTCGGCAAAAAAGTGGGAGCATAGGAAGCGCCTATGGCAAGGAAAGGGTGGACAGCAATGCCTGTGATCCCTATGCACAGCGCATGTCGATTCAATCTATCATCACGCATCCCGGAGGCGCACATAAGGATGACTTCCTGGCCTGCTCCGTGATGCTGGCAAAACACCCTATTTCGATTGTTAGAAAAGACCCTTCTGATGATGAACTAGATGATTCTTGCATCTGCGTGATTGATGTGGGGCACCAGCACGAGCCAGAGAAAAACAACTTTGATCACCATCAGTTCCCGCGCGACCACGTGCCGACCTGTGCGCTGTCGCTCGTGCTCAAACACCTTGGCCTTTACGACGATGCGCGGCTATTTTGCGATTGGCTCGAACCCGCAGAATGGTTTGACTGCCGCGGCCCTAACAAAACAGCTGAATGGCTTGGTGTGGAGCGGAATATTGTCGGAAGACTAAGCTCGCCGATCGATATTACCATGCTGCGCCGATTTGCTCAATCGACAGCACATAACCCCGGAGAACCGGTCTACGAACTAATGCGTATGATCGGCAGCGACTTGATCGAATACCTTGAAGGCGTGCGCGAGAAAATTAACTACGTAAGCACCCGAGTCGAGCGCTGGGAGGTTTCTACATCGAATGGCGATTTCAGTGCGCTTTGCCTGCCACGTGCAGACGATATCATCGATGACGCATCCGGCGGACTCGCACGCTATATCCTTGTTAACGGGCTGGAAAACGAAATCGCTGCGATTGTTTATCCCGACAGCCGAGGCGATGGTTACGGCATCGCCAGATTCCAAGACCATCCGCAGCTCGATTTCACCCGAGTGCAGGACGAGCCAGACGTGCACTTTGCACACAACAGCGGGTTTTTGTGCAAAACGAGCGCTGCTGAGAAAATCCGACTCAATGAGCTCCTTGCCGGTGCTTGGCATTGAGATGAAGTAACTTAAAATAATTACGGCGTTTATTTCTCTTCGGTGTATCTCGTG
>JABIQN010000075.1 GCA_018699395.1 Gammaproteobacteria bacterium | reverse complement strand
TCTCAATTGTGAATTCTAAGCAGGGTATTAGACCCTTTAAATTAGAATATACAAAATTACTCCACCGTAACGCTCTTCGCGAGATTCCTCGGCTGATCAATATCCGTACCCTTCAGAACTGCCACATGATACGCGAGTAGTTGCAAGGGAATTGTATAAAGGATCGGCGCCTGGAAATCCTGGATCAGGGCCGGCATTCGCACCGTGTGAATACCTTGTCGCTCACCAAATTGAACACGTGGATCAGCGAACACATACAACTCACCACCACGTGCCCGGACTTCCTGCAGATTGCTTTTGAGTTTCTTGAACAATTCATCATCCGGCGCAACTGCTACAACTGGCATATCTTCATCAACCAGTGCCAGCGGACCGTGTTTTAGTTCACCTGCAGCATACGCCTCGGCATGAATATAGGAAATTTCTTTTAACTTAAGAGCGCCTTCCATAGCGACTGGGTTTTGTACGCCTCGACCCAGGAATAATGCGTGATGCTTATCCGCGAAATGCTTCGCCAACAACTCGATGGATGAATCCATCACCAAGGTCTGCTGAATTAGCCCTGGTAAATCGGCGAGCTGCGTAACCAGCGCTCGTTCCTGTTTTTCTTCTAGACCCATGCGTCGAGCGATGGCGATCGTCAATAGCGCCAATACAGTAAGTTGTGTCGTAAATGCCTTTGTGGATGCAACACCGATCTCGGGGCCCGCATTTGTCATCATCGCCAATTCTGACTCACGCACCATCGAGCTTTCCGGTACGTTACAAATTGTCAGCGTCGCAACATAACCGAGCTTTTTTGCCGTATGCAAAGCGGCCAACGTGTCTGCCGTCTCTCCCGATTGACTGATCGTCACAAATAGCGTGCCGTCCGAAACGACCGGCGAGCGATATCGATACTCGCTGGCGATTTCGACCATGCAGGGAATGCGGCACATTTGTTCTATCCAGTAACGCGCCACGAGTCCAGCATGGTAGCTGGTGCCGCACGCAATAATGTGCACGCTTTTTGTTTTATCCAAAACCTCGTTCGCATTGGGCCCAAACGCGGCGTCAAGTACCTTACCGTTCAAGATACGTTCACTTAGCGTCCGGGCGACGGCCTCAGGCTGCTCGTGAATTTCCTTTTGCATGAAGTGGCGAAAGTTTCCACGCTCTGTCGCATCAGAAGATAGTTCACTTTCTTTTACTGCACGGTCGACGACGTTTCCGTTTTCATCCCAGATAGTCACATTATTTCTTTCAACAAGTGCGACGTCACCCTCATCAAGAAACTGAAATTTTCGCGTTACGGGAAGAAGCGCTGCCACGTCAGAAGCGACAAAGTTTTCATCAATGCCCAGACCAATAACAACTGGGCAGCCCTGTCTTGCCAGTACCAGCTTTTCAGGGTCGTCAGCACTCATGACAACCAGCGCATAAGCCCCCTCAAGTTCAGCGACGGTTTTTCTAACAGCCTCAACAATATCATCGGATTTTTTACGGTGAAGGTCGACGCGATGCGCCACCACTTCGGTGTCGGTGTCGGAAGTAAACTCATAGCCATTTTTCTTCAGATCTTCACGCAGCTCTTCATGGTTTTCAATGATGCCATTGTGAACAACCGAAGTTTTTGATCCGGACATATGTGGATGCGCATTATCTTCATTCGGCGCTCCGTGTGTAGCCCATCGAGTATGCGATATACCGGTGCCACCACTCGTCGGGGTTTCCTCAAGTGCCTTTTGCAGCTGGACAACTTTTCCGACGCGGCGGATACGTGAAATATTACCGTCGGCAAGAATGGCCATGCCCGCGGAATCATAGCCGCGATACTCGAGGCGTCGCAGACCTTCCATAAGAATGGGCACAACGTTTCTTTCAGCAACAGCGCCAACAATTCCGCACATCTATTTTGATTCCTTCTTGTTTGGCCTGGTCCAATCTTCAATATTTTTCTGTTTCGCTCGAGCGACTGTCAACACACCTTCTGGAATGCTCTTGGATATCGTCGACCCGGCACCGACTGTTGCTCCCTTGCCAATGCTCACGGGAGCAACCAAGTTAACGTTGGAGCCGATAGACGCGTCGTCTCCGATGGTAGTTTTGTGTTTATTCACACCATCGTAATTACACGTAATCGTGCCCGCGCCAACATTAACGCCTGAACCGATCTCGGCATCACCGATATAGGTCAGGTGATTTACCTTGCTGCCGTCAGCAATCGTGCTTTTCTTCACTTCAACAAAATTGCCGATCTTGACCTCGTTCGCGAGCTCCGCACCGGGCCGTAATCTTGCGAATGGCCCAATCTCGCAGCTTTTGCCTGTTGATGCCCCTTCGATATGACAATTTGAATGAATAACATTACCCGCGCCCAGCCTGCTGTCACGAATCAGGTTGTTGGACTCGATTGTGGTGCCGTCACCCAAATACACGTCACCTTCGAATACCGCATTGATATCGATGAATACATCCTTGCCACAGCTGAGTGTTCCGCGTATGTCCACGCGAGCGGGGTCGGCAAAACCGACACCTTCGGCCATCAGCTCGTCAACAAGCCTTGCTTGCAGTGCTCGTTCGGCTTCTGCCAGTTGTTTCTTATTGTTGATACCCATTACCTCCACGCTACTATCGGCCTTAATGCCGTGTACTTTGACGCCATCCGCAACCGCCATTGCAATTATGTCAGTTAGATAATACTCGCCCTGAGAATTATCATTGCTCAGACTTGCGAGCCAATTCTTAAGACTTTCACTTGGGCATAAGATTACACCCACATTGATTTCAGTCAGCGCCAACTCGTCCTCACTGGCATCTTTGTGTTCAACAATATGGCTTATACCCTCGTCATTGCGAACGATGCGGCCATAACCTGTCGGGTCGTCCATATCGACTGTCAAAACGGCCATGCCTGTATCCGGGGTTTCCTCCAACAGGCGGTTCAGTGTGGCTGACTGCAGTAGTGGAGTGTCACCGGCAAGGATCAATACGCGATTCGCGCTCGGCGTATCAGGCATGGCTTGTTGCACGGCATGCCCGGTACCCAGTTGCTCAGCCTGCAGGGCCCATCGAACGCCAGTAGCTGGAAATACGGTTTGAACCGCCTCACCTCCATGGCCGTAGACTACGCACACGTCGTCCGCACCTAAAGCATCGGCGCACGCCAGAACGTGCGCCAACAATGGCTTCCCAGCCAAGGGTTGCAAGACTTTGGGTAGGTCGGATCGCATACGCGTCCCCTGTCCCGCTGCCAGAATAACGACACTCAGGCCCAAGCAGATCACTCCATAATTCGTAGCCAGCGGAATAATACAGGAAGTCCGGTGCTAAGAGCCGGCTTCAGCGCTCGTTAATCGGTGTGGCGTATCCTATGGCTATGCGAATTCTGGCTATTTTGCTGTTGTTTCCCCGGGGTTGTCGGGTGATCTGATCGTTATAGGCGCGCGCCTGATCATGGTTTCGCTTGCGACGCAGAAGCATGATCCGCCGAAGCCGGCGCGCGATATCAACGGCAACATCGTCGAATTTAAAGATTGGCCGGGTATGCTAGGCCTCCGTAGGGGCGGCCCCTAGGTCATGAACGGACCGACATAAGTTGTGGTCTGAGAGTGTCCTAATCCTACGGGGTATTAGCGTTTTCCTTTTAGCTTCTGCGCAGCGCGATAACGAGCGCGCGCTTCAGCCAATTCGCCCTGAGCACGAGCGATATCAGTTTCTTCAGACGCGCCCTTCAATGCCTCTTCCGCTTCCTGTTGGGAGGTAAGTGCGGCCGCTTCATCGAGCTGGTCACCGCGTAGAGCGGTATTGGCAAGAACCGTCACAAGGTACGGCTGCACTTCCAGCAGACCGCCGGTGATGTAGAAGCCCTCTTCTTTGCCGTTCTCATCCTGAACTCGAACTTCACCAGGAGACAATGGAGTCAGCATCGGCGCATGACGCGGCGCGATGCCTACTTCGCCCATCTTCGCAGGTGCGAAAACCATCGAGGCGGCACCTGAATAAATTTCGCCTTCAGCGGATACGATGTCGACTTTAATGGTGGCCATGTTCGTTTCCTATTGGAAGTTTTTCGCGTTCTCTACAGCTTCCTCGATCGTGCCAACCATGTAGAAGGCCTGCTCGGGGATGTGGTCGTAATCGCCATTAACGATACCGTTAAAGCCGCGGATCGTTTCTGCCAATGACACGTATTTTCCAGGTGAATTCGTGAAGACCTCGGCAACAAAGAACGGCTGCGACAAGAACTTTTGAACCTTACGAGCGCGTATAACGACTTGCTTGTCTTCTTCAGAAAGCTCGTCCATACCCAGAATCGCGATGATGTCCTGCAATTCTTTATAGCGCTGCAATACGGCCTGCACACCACGTGCACAATCGTAATGTTCCTGACCAATAATGAGCGGATCAAGAATTCGCGAGCTGGAATCAAGCGGATCAACAGCCGGGTAGATGCCCAGCTCAGCAATGTTACGTGACAGTACGAGTGTCGCATCCAAATGAGCAAAGGTTGTCGCTGGAGACGGATCGGTCAAGTCATCCGCAGGTACGTATACGGCCTGGAATGATGTGATCGAGCCGGTCTTCGTTGAAGCGATACGCTCCTGCAGAATACCCATCTCCTCAGCCAGCGTTGGCTGGTAGCCTACCGCTGATGGCATACGCCCCAAAAGAGCTGACACTTCGGTTCCAGCGAGCGTGTAACGATAGATGTTATCGATGAACATTAAAACGTCACGACCTTCGTCACGGAATGCTTCGGCCATAGTCAGACCGGTCAACGCTACTCGCAGGCGGTTACCTGGGGGTTCGTTCATCTGGCCGTAAACTAACGAGACTTTGTCGATAACGCCTGAGTCGGTCATCTCATGGTAGAAATCATTACCTTCACGAGTACGCTCACCGACACCTGCAAACACTGAGTAGCCACCGTGCTCTTTAGCGATATTATTGATGAGCTCCATCAGCGTTACGGTCTTACCAACACCAGCACCACCGAACAGGCCAACTTTGCCGCCCTTAGAGATCGGCATAATAAGATCGACAACCTTAATGCCGGTTTCAAGAAGCTCCGTCGTCGCAGCCTGCTCTTCGTATGAAGGGGGCAAACGGTGAATCGGCATGCGCTTTTCTTCGCCGATCGGACCCGCATTATCAATAGGCGTGCCCAGCACATCCATGATGCGGCCAAGTGTTTTCTCGCCGACGGGTACCTGAATTGCAGACCCCGTGTTCGTAACGCTCATGCCGCGCTTCAAACCTTCCGAAGAACCCATGGCGATCGTACGAACGATGCCGTCGCCCAGCTGTTGCTGAACTTCGAGTGTGATTTTCGCATCATCAATAATCAACGCGTCATAAACTTTCGGGATTTGACCTGCTGGGAACTCAACGTCCACAACAGCGCCAATTACCTGCACAGTAGTTCCGGTGCTCATACTATTTCCTTACCCTGATACGGCGGCTGCGCCACCGACAATTTCTGAAATTTCTTGTGTAATTGCTGCTTGTCGAGCTTTGTTGTACTTCAGCTGCAATGCATCAATGATGTCGCCAGCATTATCGGTTGCTGACTTCATCGCCATCATCTTCGCTGCCATTTCGCACGCGAAGTTTTCAACCGCGCCGCGATAAACCTGCGACTCGATGTAACGTATCAATACTTCATCGAGTAACTCGCCGGCATCGGGCTCATAAATGTAGTCCCAATGGGCCTGCAAGTCTTCTTTATCATTACCTACACCACTGGCTGGCAATAACTGCGAAACGATTGGTGTCTGTGTCATCGAATTAATGAATTCATTGTGAATGAGATACAGGCGGTCGATTTTTCCTTCGCTGTAAGCATCGAGCATAATCTTGATCGAACCGATCAACTCATTAACGCTCGGCCTATCACCCAGGTGCGTTGCAGTTCCGACTACGCTGCCGCCCATGCGGCGGAAGAAAGCGACAGCCTTCGCTCCAACCAGCGCGAGATTAACTTCAACGTTTTGACCCTTCCACTTCGCCATCTCGCTGATTGTCGCCTTGAATGCATTGGCGTTAAGGCCACCACAAAGACCGCGGTCTGTAGAAATCACAATGTAACCAACCCGCTTCACTTCACGCTCCGTCAAGTACGGATGCTTGTAATCAGGATTGGCATGCGCGAGATGACCGACCACACGACGAATGCGCTCTGCATATGGGCGTGACGCCTCCATCTGCTTCTGCGCTTTGCGGATCTTGCTCGCTGCGACTTTTTCCATCGCACTCGTGATCTTCTGCATGTTCTTTACAGAGGCTATCTTCGAGCGTATTTCTTTCTCACCGGCCACGCGTCTAGTCCTTCCGACCTAGGCCGATGAAGCTATTCATTAAACGAATATAATTGTTGATGTGCACTAACATGAATGGACCCTTAGTAAGCGCCTTTCTCAGCGAACGCTTCGCAAACACCCTTAAGGCTAGCTGCGATTTCATCGTTGTAATCCCCCGAGGCATTGATGCTATCAAGGACATCCGCATGGTTCGCGCGAGCGAAATCATGCAACGCCTCTTCGTAATCAACAACTTTGTCCACAGAAACCGGATCAATAAAGCCTTCATTAACAGCGAACAGTGACAGGCCCATTTCAGCAACTGACAACGGCGAGTACTGCTTCTGCTTCATAAGTTCGGTAGCACGCTCACCAAGCTCGAGCTGCGCGCGTGTTGCGGCATCGAGATCAGATGCAAACTGTGCGAAGGCCGCAAGCTCGCGATACTGAGCCAGTGCGAGTCGAACACCGCCACCAAGCTTCTTAATGATCTTCGTCTGTGCTGCGCCACCTACACGAGATACCGATAGACCAGCATTAATCGCCGGGCGAATACCTGCGTTAAAGAGATCGGACTCAAGGAAGATCTGGCCATCAGTAATCGAAATTACGTTGGTCGGTACGAAAGCGGATACGTCACCGCCCTGCGTCTCAATGATCGGCAGTGCTGTGAGTGAGCCGGTCTTGCCCTTCACCTTGCTATCAGTAATTTTTTCGATGTATTCCGCATTTACGCGTGATGCACGTTCAAGTAAGCGGGAATGTAGATAGAAAACGTCACCTGGGTAAGCTTCGCGACCCGGTGGGCGGCGCAGCAACAGTGAAACCTGACGGTATGCCCATGCCTGCTTCGTAAGATCGTCAAAGACGATCAGCGCGTCTTCGCCTTTGTCGAGGAAATACTCCCCCATCGACGTACCTGCATAGGGCGCGATGTACTGCATAGCCGGGCTATCAGCAGCAGCAGCAGCCACAATAATTGTGTGTGCAAGCGCGCCTTCTTCCTCTAGCTTCCTTACAACACTCGCGATTGAGGATTGTTTCTGGCCGATAGCGACATAGATGCACTTAATGCCTGTGCCGCGCTGGTTAATTATCGCGTCGATAGCTACAGCGGTTTTACCCGTCTGGCGATCGCCAATGATCAGCTCACGCTGGCCACGGCCGATGGGCACCATCGCATCAATTGATTTGAGGCCGGTCTGTACCGGCTGATCAACGGACTTACGCTCAATTACGCCCGGGGCAACCTTCTCGATTGGCGCTGTACCTTCTGCGTCAATCGGTCCCTTACCGTCAATTGGCCTGCCAAGTGCATCAACAACGCGGCCCAACATGGCCTCGCCAATAGGCACCTCAAGAATGCGACCGGTTGTCTTAACCGTGTCGCCTTCCGAAATGTGTTTATAGTCACCGAGGACAACCGCACCAACCGAATCCTGCTCAAGGTTGAGGGCCATACCGAAGGTGTTCTGCGGGAACTCGAGCATTTCGCCGTAACGTGCATCGGCCAGACCATGAATACGAACGATGCCATCGGTTACTGCGATTACAGTACCAACATCGCGCGCTTCCGCGGACGCTTCGAATTTCTCGATACGCTCTTTAATCAGCGTGCTGATTTCAGAAGCTTTGAGTGCCATTTTCCTTTCCTCTTTATTTGATCAGTGCGATAGCAAGGCTTTCGAGCCTTGCACGCAGTGATCCATCAATTACGACATCACCGGCACGAATTACTGCACCGCCGATGAGGTTTTCGTCTACATCTGTTTCAACATTAATGTCACAACCGAGTCGCTTTTTAAGCGCCGCCGCAATGTCACTAACTTGGTTTTTGCTTAGCTCTGTAGCTGACGTGACGACAGCATCGACTGTGTTCTCGACTTTTGCCTTCTGTGTCTCGTAATGCTCCGCGATCTCCGGCATTACAGCTATTCGTCGATTCTCTAATAATAACTTGAGAAAGTTCGTGCCTTTTTCGTTACCGCCTGCAAGCAGTTTGGCGCCGGACTGCTTGAATAGCCCTGTCAGGAACTTAAGGCGCTGCTCGTTGTTGAACTCCGGATTTGTGAGGTACTCAACGAGGGCAACATCGGCCAGTAACTGTCCGGCCACCGTTAGTGACTCAGACCACTGAACGAGATCTCCTGCTTCATTAGCAATGTCGAAAACGGCCTGTGCATACGGTCGCGCCACTGTGTTGTTATCAGCCATGACGTCCTAGAGTTCCTGGGCCAGCTTACTCAAAATGTCGTCGTGTGCTTTGCCGTCGATCTCACGATTTAAGATCTTTTCTGCGCTCGCTATAGCAATAGCAGAAACCTGACCACGCAGCTCTTCGCGTGCGCGATTCGCCTCTTGCTCGATCTCGGCTGTGGCAGCACTTAGCTGACGTTCACGCTCTTTCACGCCATCCAATTTACCATCAGCGACGATCTCATTTGCACGCGCATTTGCAGAATCGAGAATGCTGGTTGCTTGCTTACGAGCTTCAACGACGATCTCGTCAGCTTCTGCGGTCGCCTTAACCAACGACTCTTTACCCTTATCGGCGGCGGCGAGGCCTTCCTCTATCTGCTGTTGACGCTCTTCGAGCGCGGCAAGCAATGGTGGCCAAATGAATTTCATACAGAACCAGACGAACACGATCATAGCGATCGACTGGCCGATGAGAGTCATATTAATATCCACTAGATCCTCCTATTTCTAGGATCGACTCCAAGGTCGCTCCTGAGTCAAGCCTGAGCTTAATTAAAGGCCTGCAGCCGCTTGTGCTGCCTGCAACTGACCAACAAATGGATTTGCGAACGCAAAGAACAAAGCGATACCAACACCGATCATTGCGACAGCATCGAGCAATGCTACAACAATGAACATCTTCGTCTGCAACATCGGAGCGAGCTCCGGCTGACGTGCAGCACCCTCGAGAAAGCGTCCGCCCAGAAGGCCCATGCCAATGCCCACGCCAAGTGCGCCGAGGCCAATCAAAAGTGCGACAGCAATCGCCGTAAAGCCAATAACAGTTTCCATCATTTTCTCCTGCGGAGGACTAAGTCCAACTTATTGAATTTAAAAGTAAATATGATTAATGCGATTCTGATGCCAGGCTTAAATATACTATGGTCAGCATCATGAAAATAAAGGCCTGAAGCGTGATGATAAGGACGTGAAATATCGCCCAGCCAACGTGAAGCAAGCCGCCGCCGCTACCCAGCAACAAGCCACCGCTGAACATCGTCGCAATCAATATGAAGATAAGCTCACCCGCAAACATATTACCGAACAGGCGCAGTGACAGCGATATCGGCTTCGCGATTAAAGCCACGGATTCAAGCAGAAAATTAAAAGCAATCATAAACGGCGCAGCAATGAGTCCTACGCCCTTTGTCGGCGGTGCGATCGGGTGCAAGGTCATCTCTTTGACGAAGCCCATTACGCCCTTATTCTTGATCGTATAAAAAATGATCAGGAAGAAAACGGCGATCGACATGCCGAAGGTCACGTTGACGTCAGTAGACGGAACGACCTTCATATAGGTGATGCCAGCAGCACTCGCAACTGACGGAATCCAGTCGACCGGTATCAAGTCCATGAAGTTCATCAGAAACACCCAGACAAAAATCGTCAGACCGAGTGGCGCAATCAAGCGGCTTTTACCGTGGAAGGTATCTTTTACGCTGCCGTCGACGAATTCGACGATGATTTCGACCAGTGCCTGAAACTTTGTTGGTTTACCAGAAGACGTTTTTTTGGCAACGCCGCGAAACAAGACGACGAAGATCAGGCCAAGCAAAACCGACCAGAACATCGAATCAACGTTAATCGCCATTGGGTTACCCGAACAGATATCCGCTGCGTTGTGGCCAACGTTCATTACCCACTCGCCGCCATCAGCCTTGCAGGCCTGGAGGTTCTGGAGGTGATGAGCTATATAGTCGCCCGTGGTTAAGGGGCCGTGTCCGCCTTCAGCTGCCATTCGAGTTGTCCGTATCCTGTTCTTGTCGCATCAGGAGTCCTGAAAAGATCACCAACTGCGTCGTAATAAATCCTGCAAAAAGCGCCGCTGCCACCAGCGGCTTAACCAGCGTGAACACCAGTGTGAAAAACAACACGGTGAGTGCCAGCTTACCTATTTCGCCAATCCAGGCCGCACCAACTAAGGCCTCTGCCCTTGGGTCCCTGCGCGGCGCCATCAGCCGTAAAGCCAAGAAAGCGTTCGGGATGATACAAATCAGGCTTCCGAGTGCTGCCGAGTAGCCAACGACCTTGTCAAAAACACCCCAGAGAACTGCGGCCAAACCCATACCGACCAAAAACTGCCACATTAGGACCCGGGGAATAGTGAGATCCATTTCTCTATGCCTCCGGCACTAAAAACGCCACTTCCATCGGGATAACCGATAGTCGGTGGCGTCTGGTTTAATGTTTTCATGCGGACCTTCAAATAGCGTGCGCATTATAGTGGCAGCGCATAAGCAAGGCAACACAAATACCCTATATTCGATGGGGTATTTCGGGCCACTTTTCCCTGTATTTATATAGGTTTTTCGCGAATTCTCCCCAATGCGGCGCGGAACACATTTAAGTCCACTTGAAGGCCATATAAAGAGAGTGATTTGACAAAGAATTGCCAACCAATATATTTTTTAATTGTAAGTGAAGCCATACACACGAAACACTCCCTGAACGATGTTGTCAGGGAAATGAGTTTTGACGTTCGAATTTTTAAAAGCCATCGAATACGGCAAGATGCAGGGCTTTTTGATATCAGAGGCCGTCATTCCAAGCATCATCCGTCGCGCTTACTCTGCAAAAGACGATTCTGAGGAAAAGATGATATAAACGCCTGAATTACTTGATGTGCTTTAAAATACCGTCGAGTTCGTCGAGGCTGTTGTAATTGATTATCAGCTTACCGGCACCATTACTAGTGTGATCAACGCTGACTTTCGCACCCAGCTTCTCAGAAATTTCAATTTCCAGACGTCGTATGTCGGCGTTCTGCGCTGGCGTTTTCTTTAGGCGCATAGCACTGCCGCCCTCCAGAATGCGCTTAACCAAGGCTTCGGTCTCACGAACTGACAAACTCTTTTTGACAACCTGTCGCGCCACGTCGAATTGCTGCGTGGCGTTTGTAATGCCCAGAAGCGCGCGCGCATGACCCATATCCAGTTTTCGGTCCTCGAGTAAAGGCTTTACTTTGTCGGACAGGTCCTGAAGCCGTAGCAGATTACTGACTGACGCACGCGAGCGACCCACCGCCTGAGCAGCCTCGGCATGGGTTAAATCAAACTCACGAATCAGGCGATCAAGGGCACGCGACTCTTCCAGAGGGTTCAGGTCCTCGCGCTGAATATTCTCGATAAGCGCCATCGCGATGGCGTCTTCGTCAGGAACATCTCGAATAACAGCCGGAATTTCGGCAAGGCCAGCCATTTGTGCGGCACGCCAGCGGCGTTCGCCAGCGATGATCTCATAGCGTTGTATGCCATCTTTTTTGGCTATTAGTCGAGCAACGATAGGCTGAACAATGCCCTGCGATTTGATGGATGCTGCAAGCTCCTCAAGCGAGTCCTGCCGCATGTTCACTCGTGGCTGGTACTGGCCGCGCTGCAAATGCTCCAATGGCAAATTCTTTAGCCCATCATTGCTCGGGGCGTTCGCCGTTTCTGGTCGTGAAACGGTCGCCATTGGTTTGGATAGTAGTGCGTCGAGGCCGCGGCCCAGTCTTTTCTTTGGTGACATCTTAGATCTCGAGCGCTGAACGCGCGCCTGTGGTGGTCATACGGCTTCGGCCATGCGCTCATCTTCTCGTCGCAGCACTTCGCCGGCCAGAGCCAGATACGCGATCGCACCGCGCGATGAACGGTCGTGCAATAATATCGGCAGACCAAAGCTCGGCGCCTCAGCTAAACGGATATTTCGTGGCACAACTGTGCGGAATACTTTTCGGTCAAAGTGTTCGATCAGCTGCATCGACACTTCGTTGGAGAGATTGATACGTGGGTCGAACATCGTGCGAAGAATACCGTACATCTCAAGAGTTGGATTAACCGACTCGCGAACCTGTTCAATCGTACGAAGCAAGGAACTCAAACCCTCCAACGCATAATACTCACACTGCATTGGAATCAAGACACCATCCGCTGCCGTTAGCGCATTAACGGTCAACATATTGATCGACGGCGGACAGTCGATCAATATGAAATCATAAAGTCCGGCAACCGGTGCGAGCGCTTTCTTCAGCTTCATTTCGCGACCGATTTCCTGCAACAAATTCACCTCCGCAAGCGTCAAGTCTTCATTTCCCGGAAGAACTGAAAATCCAGACTCGGGCGCCGATACAATCGTATCGGCCGCGGACACCTCACCCAGCAAGACCTCGCAAACGGAGTTCTCGACTTCCATCTTATTCACACCGCAACCCATAGTTGCATTGCCTTGTGGGTCCATATCAACCAACAACACACGCCGCTGCGTTGCCGCGAGCGATGCCGCCAGATTAACGCACGTCGTGGTCTTACCGACTCCGCCTTTCTGGTTTGCTATCGCTATGATTCGTGTCATTTGACCCTGCTTTATACAATGATTAACGTCTTAACAGCACAGCGTGCCGCGATCCTTCATCAAGACCCGGCACATTAAGCTCCGTTACTACGTGACGCCACGGCAATCTTAGTTGTTTTAATTGCTCTAGTTCTTCTGTCGGGTAGCGACCTTTCAGTGCTACAAACACCCCGTCCTCTCTTACATGATGTCCGGCAATCTCCACGAGTCGCGGCAATGCAGCCAACGCTCGGGCAATCACGGTATCAAAGCCATGGCCGGGTGCATAGTCCTCAGCACGGGACTTGACCACAGAAACGTTGTTCAAACCGAGCAATCCTGCCGCATGTTGAACGAACATGACCTTCTTATTGTTGCTATCGAGCAGCGTAAAATGTCGCTCCGGTTGCACTATTGCGAGTGGCAGGCCTGGAAACCCGGGGCCCGTGCCAATGTCCAACACCGATTTGCCTGCGATCAAAGGTACAGCGACTAAGCTGTCGAGTAGGTGCGAGGTAATTATCTCGTCCCTGTCCCTAATAGCGGTCAAATTGACCTTGCGATTCCAGCGTTCGAGCTCATCGAGCAGAATACCGAACTTCTCCGCCATACCATCTGCAAGCGGCTGACCCAGGCTTTCCAGCGCTTTTCGTATTGCTGCCGTCAATCGTCAAACGCTGCGAGAAGACCAAAAACTGGCGGCAGAAGCGCCATCAATATGGCAACAAACCTACGCGACGAGAAGTGCCATAAAGTCGTCAACAGCTGTTGCAGCGAGCTTTTTATAAGCTTTATGGAGTACATCAAGTTCATTCCATGTGCATATGCGTTCATAGTGGCGCCCTACGTTGAAATTTTTACGACAGTCCGCCCAGTCACCGCGCCATCGATATAAGCCTGAAATGCGCCGGGCAGTTCATCGAATGAAATCGTGCGCTTACCTATCGTGTCAAGATGCCGTGGCTTTAGATCACCGCCGATTCTAGCCCATACAGCACGACGCAAGTCCGACGGCGTATCGACCGAGTTAATGCCGAGCAGACAAACCGCCCGAAGAATAAAAGGCAACACGGTGGTGTTCAATGTCGCGCTCGCCGCTAGACCAATACTCGCAATATTGCCTCCATAGTTAACCGTCCGCGTAAGCCAGGTCAGGTAATCGCCGCCGAGATTATCGATCGCGCCACCCCACTGCATTTTTTCCATCGGTCGCTTGCTTAAATCGACCTGATCTCGCAGCAGAATTCGGCTGGCGCCGATCTCGCGAAGATACGGCTCCTGGGTCGCTTTACCCGTTAGCGCGACGATCTCATAACCGCGGCCCGCGAGCATATCGATCGCGATACTGCCAACCCCGCCCGTCGCACCAGTCACAACTATCGGACCCAAGTCCGGCGACTGATTGTTCTGCTCCATACGATGAATAGCGAGTGCCGCCGTATAGCCGGCGGTACCAATTTGCATTGCCTCTAATGCCGTCATTCCATCGGGAATCATCACGAGACTCTTACTATCGATACGTGCGTATTGTGAATATCCACCGTCGACGGTTTCGCTTAATCCACAACCATTAACAAGCACTTCGGTGCCGGGCTGAAACTTGGCATCTTCGGAGCTAACAACAACACCTGCCAGATCAATGCCACCATTAAGCGGGTATCGCCGAAGTATTCGGCCAGCTCCGGTCGCGGCCAGCGCATCTTTATAGTTGATTGTTGAATGACTAACACGAACGACAACGTTGCCTTCCGTCAGGTCGTCGAGTGTTAGCTCTTGAAACTCCGCGACGATATTGCCGTCTTCTTCGTTAATTCGGAAAGCCCGAAAACTGTCCATTACATCCCCTGTTTTTTAGTCTTTGTAGCTAGGAAATAAAGCCTTGCTCAGGCACTTTTTTTCAGCTGCCGCTTCTTGAGATGAACCAGAATTAGCGAAACGGCCGATGGCGTCATGCCCTCAAGGCGTGATGCTTGTCCGAGCGTTGCAGGTCGAGCCGCAACAAGCCTTTGCCGCGCTTCGTTCGACAAACCATTAACGCTTTCGTAGTCAATATCTTCCGGAAGACGCAAGGACTCTTGCTTAGCCTGCTTCGCAATCTCCCGCTCCTGACGTTCGATGTACCCCGAATACTTGGCTTGTACATCGAGTTGCAGCGCTATTTGTTCGCGCTGCTCATCGTTAGCCAGCGCACTCAGATCACCGCCGCCAACCTCGTCCATGGTGGTGACCTGGCGGTAGTCGAGTTCAGGCCGTTTCAACAGCATTGCCGCCGTCGAATCGGCTGCTCTGACAAAGATACTCTCAAGACGCGAGCGCTCTTGCTCAACCGCCTCATACTTTGCGTTGTAAATCGCCCAACGCTCATCATCAACCAGCCCAAGCTCGCGACCAATCGGCGTCAACCGCAAGTCAGCATTGTCTTCGCGCAGAGTAAGGCGATACTCAGCGCGACTCGTAAACATGCGGTAGGGCTCGCTTACGCCTCGCGTGATGAGGTCGTCGATCAATACGCCGATATAGGCTTCATGGCGCTCTGGGAACCAGCCCTCTTTATTTTGCGCTTGCCTCGCCGCGTTGATGCCAGCAAGCAGGCCTTGCGCACCCGCTTCTTCATATCCTGTTGTGCCGTTGATCTGCCCCGCAAAATACAAACCACTTACATGTTTTGTCTCAAGCGTCGGCTTCAGATCGCGGGGATCGAAATAGTCGTATTCGATCGCGTAACCAGGCTGTGTAATTTCTGCGCTTTCAAAACCCATGATCGAGCGTACGAATTGGATCTGAACCTCATATGGCAGGCTGGTCGAAATGCCGTTTGGGTATACAACGCTTGTCGTCAGGCCTTCTGGCTCGACAAATATCTGGTGCGAGACTTTATCTGCGAAGCGAACAACTTTGTCTTCGACCGACGGGCAGTAACGAGGGCCGACGCCTTCTATCATACCGCTGTACATTGGTGACTGATCGAGCGCACCACGAATAATGTCATGCGTCTCTTCGGTCGTGTTCGTTATATGACAGGAGATCTGCTGCGGGTGGTGGTGGCGCTCGCCAAGAAATGAAAACACCGGAGTCGGTTCATCGCCTGGTTGCTCCTGCATCATTTCGTAGTTAAGCGTCTTACCATCAAGTCTCGGCGGTGTTCCGGTCTTCAGGCGTGCAACATTAAAAGGTAACGCACGAAGTTTCGCGGCAAGGCTTGTCGATGGCGCATCGCCAACGCGGCCACCCGCCTTTTCCGTTTTACCAATGAGGATCCGCCCTGCGAGGAATGTACCTGCGGTCAGTATCACAGCCTTGGCCAAAAACCGTTGTGCGTCCTCAGTCACGACGCCAGAAACCTGCCCGCCCTCAAGAATAAGATCATCTACCGACTGTTGAACGACTGTCAGGTTTGCCTGATTCGAAATCACGTCCTGAATCACACCGCGATACAGCTCGCGATCAGCTTGTGCCCGCGTTGCTCGCACCGCCGGCCCCTTACTCGCATTAAGAATGCGAAACTGTATGCCTGCCCGATCGATCGCCCGAGCCATGGCACCGCCGAGAGCGTCGACTTCTTTTGTAAGGTGTCCTTTTCCGATACCGCCGATAGCAGGGTTGCAGCTCATCTGCCCCAACGTGTCGGTGCGGTGCGTGATCAACAGTGTCGATACGCCTGCCCGTGCGGACGCGAGACACGCCTCCGTTCCGGCATGGCCGCCGCCAATCACTATGACATCGTAGTTTATGGTCATGGGCTAAGGTGGTCAAAAATTAACCAATCAGGGCCGCATATTTTAGTCTCTGGCCCGCTGTTCTGCCATAGAAACTTTACTATTCTCAGGCCTTTCTCCAAGATACTTAGCTGCGCGCTCGGCTGTATCATAGAGAGGGCTCGCTATGCTAAACACGGCCTTGTGCCCAGTCGACAGTTGACAAATCTGGGGGTTTGTCCAACATGGAGCCCTCCGTAGATAAGAATAACGACTATGGCTCTGTTCTCGGAACTTCGCCGCCGCAACGTATTCAAGGTTGCTCTTCTTTACGCTCTGGCCGGCTTGATCGTATTTTGGGTTGTCGGTGGAACACTGCTGGCCATTGGCGCCCCAGCCTGGGCAAATGAATTTGTATTCATGGTTATGCTAATCGGTTATCCGGTTGCGCTGATCTTTGCGTGGTCTTATGAGATCACGCCTGACGGCTTGAAAAAATCTCTCGACGTTGATCAGACGCAGTCCGTCGTTTTTAAGACTGGCCAAAAACTGAATGCCGCGATGGCAGTTTTTGCAGTACTTGGCGTTCTCGCCTTGGCAGGAGAACGTTTGATGCCGACGTTTGAGCTCCCAAAAATTATCGAGCCGATCTTACTGCCACCTGTCTATGAGATTCCCAATAAAGATGGCGTACCCAAAGAGATTCGCGCATACACTCTGGATAACGGCCTGCGCATTATCGTTTGGCCGGACCACGACATCCCAAATGTAGTGATGTACAACTTTGTGCGGGCTGGCGGGCGAAACGAGTACCCAGGCATTACAGGCCTGTCGCACTTTTTCGAGCACATGATGTTCAATGGCACTGAACGGCGCGCCCAAGGGGAGTTTGACGAGGTCATGGAGGCCGCAGGTGGCGCAAATAATGCTTACACCTCGAAGGATTTTACCGTTTATCAAGACTGGTTCCCTCGCTCGGCCCTCGAAACCATTTTCGACCTTGAGGGGGATCGCCTCGAGAACCTCGCTATAGACCCAAGGGTTGTCGAGTCAGAACGCGGTGTAGTTTACTCAGAGCGGCGCCTACGATACGACAATGACAACTTCGGTCGTCTTTATTTGGAAATGAATGCGACGGCATTCATCGCACATCCATATCAATTCCCCGTCATTGGCTGGTCGTCCGATGTAGAGAATTGGACGCAAGAAGACCTCGAGTCATACTTCCATACATACTACGCACCGAATAATCTAACGATGGTCTTTACGGGCGATATCACGCCTGATGAAATTTTCGAGCTCGCCGAAAGATATTTTGGCGATATTGATGCACAAACGCCCCCGCAAGTGATTCGCACAAAAGAACCAGAGCAACTGGGTGAGCGGCGCTTACTCGTTAAGGTTGATGCACAAACACCGCTCCTCCATGTGGCCTTCCATGCTGGCAGCGCGACCGACCCTATGACGCTACCGTTGAGCGTTCTTTTAAACGTTCTCGTCGGTGGGGAATCCTCGCGCCTGCACCGAGCTTTTGTTGAAGAAGAGCAGATCGCGCTATCGATTAATGGCTTTCAGATGGAGGGCATCGACCCGGGGCTTGTTTATTTTTACCTGACACTCCCGCCTGGTACAGACATTGCCGCAACCGAAGATCGATTACTCGAGGAGCTCTTGCGTATCGCGGATACCGGCATCACTGAAGCAGAACTTAACAAGGCGCGAAACATTATGATCGCCGATTTCTGGCGCAGAATCTCAACCATCAATGGTAAAGCGTCCGCACTCGGCAATGCCGAAGTTTTTCATGGCGACTACCAGCATGCTTTCAGTTTGCCAAATGATTTATCCGCTGTTAGTGCCAAGCAAATTCAGGCTGTCGCAGCGGCTGTTTTCGATCGAAACAAAATGACAGTTGGGGTATTGCGGGCCAGAGAAGAGGGAGAGCAATAATGTCGATCCGAAGCTCGACTTCCTGTCTCGTATTAGTCTTTCTTGCGTCAGTCGCTTTCGGCGATGGCATTACGTTGCCTGCCACCGAGCGTGTCGTTCTCGACAATGGCACTGTGCTCATCCTTAACGAAAACCATGATGTGCCACTGATCGGATTACGCGCGATTATTCGCGGTGGCGCGGTGGCTGACCCTGCCGATAAGCATGGGCTCACGGACCTACTTGCGGACCTACTACAAAAAGGCGCGGGCGAGCGCAGCTCGTCAGGCTTCGCTGAGGCCATTGCATCCGTCGGTGGTAAGTTGAGCGTGGCCGTCGGCCTCGAATCTGTGGCCATATCTGCAAGCTTCATGGCCAAAGATGCCGCGCTCATGGTGGAACTCGTTTCCGATATGCTACTAACGCCTCTGTTGGACTCGAAAGAGTTCGGTATGCTACGCGACCGATCGATCAATCTCATTAAAGCGGCGAAAGGCTCTAACCCAAGCCAGCTAATGTCGAGTTACGCTAACGCCTTTCTGTTTGGTAACCACCCTTACGGCAACCCCATCGGTGGCAGCGAGTCATCATTAGCAAGAATTACTCATGACGATCTTATTGCTTACTACGCGGACATGGTCGGCTCTGATCGACTGATTATTTCCGTATCCGGCGATTTCGAAATCTCGGTAATGAAAGAGGCCTTAACCGCTGCCTTCGGGGATTGGCGGCCAGCAATGGAGCGCCTGCAAAAGCTCGAAGCTCCACTATCTGTGGACAGCAGTCGTGTTTTCCTCATCGATAAACCGAGCGCAACGCAGACCTATTTTTACATCGGAAATGTCGGTGTTGCGCGTAGCTTTTCCGGGCGTGCTGAACTCGACTTGGCAAACACCGTTTTCGGCGGCCGCTTCACATCAATGCTTGTAACCGAGCTAAGAACAAAGTCTGGTTTGAGTTACAGCGCATCCTCAAAGCTTTCGCGAAACGCTCAGCCTGGCTCCGTGTTTATCAGTTCTTTTACTGAGACTAGCACCACGACCGCGGCGCTTGACGTCGCATTAGCAACATTAAATCGTCTGCGCGATGGCGGCCTTGATGAGGCAATGATCGCTTCATCTCGAAATTACGTGATGGGACAATTTCCAGCCCGCTTTGAAACGGCGGGGCAGCTTGCTGGTCACTTTGCAAGCCTTGAAGCTAATGGCCTAGACTCATCCTATATTAATGACTATGGCGACAGTCTCTCGAGTGCAACAGTGGAATCGATTGCGGCGGTCATTGATGCTGTCTATCCGGGGCCAG
>JABIQN010000074.1 GCA_018699395.1 Gammaproteobacteria bacterium | reverse complement strand
TCAACATTTGATGAGCCTGCAAGTCGTCACGTCCAGGTTGCGGACATGGTTATCGAAAAGGCAAAACGTCTTGTTGAGCATAAACGCGACGTCGTTATTCTTCTCGATTCAATCACTCGACTAGCGCGGGCATACAACACCGTCGTACCATCATCAGGCAAGGTGCTGACCGGTGGTGTTGATGCGAACGCACTGCACAGGCCGAAACGTTTCTTTGGCGCTGCACGAAACATCGAAGAGGGTGGTAGCCTGACTATTCTGGCGACAGCGCTTGTTGACACTGGCTCGAAGATGGACGAGGTGATTTACGAGGAGTTTAAGGGCACCGGTAATATGGAAATCCATTTGGATCGCCGAATTGCTGAAAAGCGCACCTACCCGGCGATCAACATCAACCGTTCCGGCACCCGAAAAGAAGAGTATCTGACGAACCCCGACGAGTTGCAGAAGATGTGGGTGCTACGAAAAGTATTGCACCCCATGGACGAGCTTGCGGCAATCGAGTTCCTGCTCAATAAGCTGCAGGACACGAAAACCAATGCGCAGTTCTTTGAGGCGATGAAACGCTAGAGACGATTCTATAGCTGATTAGGAATCGGGGCTCTTGCTGCGAAGCAAGATCCCGTTTTCGTTATGGAGCTGCAAAAATAATGATTGGAGAAAGCCGATATCTCAATCGCTTTCGAAGAAGTCGATATAACCTGTCTCGATAGAATATTCAGCGCCAATAATATTGAGCTCTTTAGCTTCGATGAGCTGCTCAAGAATCAAGGAACCATGCTGTAGGCCATCAACTGACGCTTGAACGTTAGCGCGCACACAGCTCGCAACAACCACTTCATCTTCGACGTCATAGTATTCTTCGAGTACTGGATCCAGGGCTGGACGGATGCGATCAACAATAGCGCGTAGATTGGGCGAGCGGTGAGATTCTTTAAGCGCAAGCTCGCGTAAGGTCGCGATAATTGCACCGCAATTACTGTGTCCAAGTACAACCACCAGACGAGTGCCGAACTGTTTGGCTGCATACTCGATGCTGCCGATTTGTGAGGGCGCGACGATATTGCCGGCAACTCTGATCACAAATAGGTCGCCGATACCCTGATCGAATATGAGTTCTGTTGGAACTCGAGAGTCAGAACACGCGAGGATTATCGCGAAAGGATTTTGTGGCGCCGCCGCTCCGGCGCGATGCTCACGAATGGTCAACACCTTTTCGCTAACCTCATTGGATATAAATCGACGGTTACCGTCACGAAGGCGCTCAAGTGCATCAGTAGCAGATATCATTTATGAACAGTAACCTGAATGACGATTATTGAGCAATCCATCGGTGCAGGAACACGGCTGTGCCGGCTGGGAAATCAGTCTGATCCTTAGTCAGTTCGATGTAGCCATCCGTCGCTGACAGTGATGCGAAGTCCCCGGATGTGTTGGTTTTGACGGGCATGGCAAGCGTTTGACCACCTGCATTAGAAATCAGTTTCACGGGTAGGAAGCAGGTGAGTGCCGGCTTAAATGAGATATTTGATGCAACTGCGGCGAACTCAGGCGGTGATTCAGAGGCGCCGGATGCGCTGGCTAGTGCCGCGATAACATATTGTCGACAACAGACTAGCGCTGATACCGGGTTGCCTGGTAGCGCAAAAACCACCTGGCCGTTCGGCCCCTTACCAAACCACAGCGGCCTTCCAGGCCGCTGACTAACCTTATGGAACACGACCTCGACCCCGAGATCAGCAAGGACCTGCGGAACATAGTCGGCCTTTCCCATCGAAACGCCACCACTCAAAATGACGACGTTGGCTTCGTCGAGGTGTATGGCCAAACGATGACGCAGTTCGGAAACGTTATCAACTATGTGGTCGTGACTTATGCGTTTGTAGTGATGACTCCCAAGCAAAGACATTATCGCCGGCCCGTTTGACATTCGAATCTGGTGTGCTTCGATCGCATCGCCGGCGGCCACCAACTCGTTACCAGTAGAGATGACCCGTATGACCGGATCTTTGGCGACGATCACTTCCGTCTCTCCGCAGGAGGCAATGATTGCTATGTCGAGCGGCGAAATTCGTTTCCCGGGTGTCATCAGATGCGCGCCTTCCGCAAAGTCTGAACCGTGTGGATGAATGAAGCGATTCTTCTTTAGCTCATAATTATCCTCGATTTCAGCTGTGCCATCAGCAACGGAAATTCGCTCAACTGGGGCAATGCAATCCGCATTATCGGGTAGCGATGCGCCAGTCATGATTTCTATGCAATGACCGGTCTGCAGCGACAATACTTTATCGCCCGCCGCCTGCATCGCCTGAATTGGAAATGTGCGCTGGCCGCCATCATAGTCGACCCAGGACAGTGCAATGCCATCCATCATCACGCGATCAAATGGTGGCTGGCTGCGTTCTGCTCGTACGATCTGCTGTAGCACACGCCCAGTGGCATCATCGGCAGCAACTGTTTCTGTAGCGAAGGCCTTTGCTTCGGCCAACACGGCTTCGAGCGCTTCTGTTGTAGTTAGCACAGTACCTTCAGCTCTTCTCTCGAGCGATTGCCCGATGGCCGATGTCGCGTCGAGAATAGACGTCCTGCCAATGAATTTTGTCTACTGATTCATAAGTACATGCTGCTGCCGCTGCGACGGAATCGCCAAGACCGACAACGCACAGCACGCGCCCACCAGTGGTTACAACGTCGCCATTATTACTGGCAGTGGCAGCATGAAATACTTTCTGGACTTCGCTATTCGCATCGGCGAGGCCCGTAATGCCCATTCCCTTTATGTAACTCAGGGGATAGCCACCTGCAGCCAGAACCACGCCGAGCGCGGCTCGAGAATCCCATTCGGTAGTCTGCTCAGCTAAAGCCCCGTTAACCGTTGCTAGACAAATAGCCGCGAGGTCTGACTTAAGGCGCATCAATATTGGCTGGGTTTCAGGGTCGCCCAAGCGGCAGTTGAATTCGATAACCTTCGGTGTTCCATCCGCCATGATCATCAATCCAGCATACAAGAATCCAAGATACGGGTGACCATCGATACGCATACCAGCGAGTGTCGGTTCGATGATCTCACTCATGATCCGCCGTTCGATCTCAGGACTTATGACAGGGGCCGGGGAGTACGCACCCATACCACCTGTGTTCGGTCCAGTATCGCCCTCGTCGCGCGCTTTGTGATCCTGTGAGGTCGCTAATGGCAGTACGGTGTGTCCATCGGTTATGACAATAAAACTCGCTTCTTCGCCATCCAGAAACTCTTCTACAATGATTCGTGCTCCGGCATCGCCAAAACTACCACCGGCGAGCATGTCGGTCGCCGCACCTTCGGCCTCCACCAGTGTCATTGCAACGATTACACCTTTACCCGCAGCCAGACCGTCGGCCTTGATGACTATCGGCGCGCCCTTCTCACGGATGTAGGCGAGCGCAGGATCGAGTTCAGTGAAGCTTTGATAGTCACCCGTTGGAATGCCGTGACGCTTGAGAAAGTCTTTTGTGAATGCTTTGGAGCCTTCCAGTTGGGCAGCTGCCGCGTTGGGGCCAAAACAGGGCAGCTCGAGAGAGTCGAAGTGATCGACAATTCCGGCGACTAATGGCACTTCCGGTCCGACGATAGTCAGGCCGATGTTTTCTTCTTGTGCGAGTTTAGATAGTGCTTCCATGTCATCTGAGGAAACTGCTGCATTTCTAACTTTGTCTTCGAGTTCGGTCCCGGCGTTTCCTGGAGCGACGAGAACTTCGTCGACGTCCTCAGATTGAGCGCATTTCCAAGCAAGTGCATGCTCGCGTCCGCCGTTGCCGATTATCAGAATTTTCATAGTGCTCCTCTAAACTACCTTAATGATGGAAGTGACGCATACCCGTAAATACCATCGCGAGACCATGTTCGTTCGCTGCCTGGATCACTTCGTCATCTCGCATTGAGCCGCCCGGTTGAATAATTGCCGAAATACCGGTTTCAGCGGCTACGTCGATTCCGTCACGGAATGGGAAGAAGGCATCCGATGCCATCACCGAACCTTTAATTTCTAGGCCCTCGTCAGCTGCTTTTATTGCCGCAATTTTAGTGCTGTAGACACGGCTCATCTGGCCTGCGCCGACGCCGATTGTTGCTTTATCTTTGCAGAAAATAATCGCATTTGATTTGACGTATTTCACGACAGTCCACGCGAACAGCATGTCCTGAATTTGCTCGGGTGAGGGCGAAAGATCGGTGACTATTTTCAAATCGTCGGCCGTAATGGCACCCAGATCCGTATCTTGCACCAGCAAACCACCCGAGATTTTCTTGAAATCAAAGCCGGGCGTTACAGCTGCCGGCCAGCTGCCGGTTTCCAATACACGAAGATTTTTCTTTGCAGACATTATCCTAGCGGCACTCTCATCGATCGCTGGAGCAACAATAACCTCAACGAATTGCCGCTCGACAATGGCTTCTGCCGTTTTGACGTCGAGCGTGCGGTTAAAGGCGATGATGCCACCGAACGCGGACGTCGGGTCGGTCTTGAATGCTTTGTCATAGGCATCCTGAATATTATCAGCGACGGCTACACCGCATGGATTGGCATGTTTTACTATGACGCAAGCTGGGCTCTCAAATTGCTTCACGCACTGCAGAGCGGCATCACTGTCAGCGATATTATTGTAGGAGAGTGCTTTACCTTGCAGTTGTTTAGCCGCTGCTAGAGAGCCGGCAGGGGATTGTTGGTCAGCATAGAATGCTGCGCTCTGATGGGGATTCTCGCCATAGCGTAGTTTTTCAGATAAGCCGCCTGAATACAGGAATCGCGGGCCAAGCACCTCGTCTCCGAGAGAGGCAGACAGGTATTTGGTTATTGCTATGTCGTAGCTTGCAGTGTGAGCGTATGCTTTCGCCGCAAGTCTGCGCCGGCCCTCAAGAGATAAGTTATCTTTTTGTATGTTCTGGAGAACGGCTTCGTAGTCGTCAGGCTCGACAATCACCGCTACGCCATCATGATTTTTGGATGCGGCGCGGATCATTGCCGGGCCGCCGATATCGATATTCTCGATAGCATCGTCGATGTTTGCGTCTCCGCACGCGATCGTTTGCTCAAACGGATAGAGATTGACGACCAGCATATCGATAGGCTCTATGTCGTGCTCCTCCATAACGGCTTCGTCGGTTCCGCGACGACCGAGAAGACCACCGTGAATGACCGGATGCAGAGTTTTTACGCGGCCGCCCATGATTTCTGGGAAACCGGTTTTCTCTGAGACTTCGATTACATTCAGCCCTGCGTCTCGCAGTGCCTTGCATGTGCCACCAGTTGAAAGTATTTCGACGCCCAATTCAGTCAGGCCTTTTACGAATGGAATCAATTTACGCTTGTCAGAAACACTGATCAGCGCGCGTCGGACGTTGAACATCGAGTCACCTGAAAAATAGAGAGAAAATGCTGCGGGGGCTATTTTTGAATTAGGGAATAGGTCCTGAGTTTCTTGCGCAAGGTACCGCGATTCAAGCCAAGAATACCGGCTGCTTGGCTCTGATTACCCTGCGTGTAGTCCATAACGGCTTTGAATAATGGCCGTTCTACCTCTCCAATGACGAGGTCGTACAAATCACCTGGACGATCGCCATTCAGGGCGATGAAGTATTGGTCTAAAGCATCTTCAGTGTGTTTGCAGAGCGGTTTCTTGCTCTTCTTGGATATGAGTGAGTCGTTTTGATTATTATTATTTGCCACAGTTGTCCAATCCTGAATCGCTGCCTCGCCTTTCGGTAAGGTCGAGTGTTTCTCCCCCAAATCAGACAAATCAAACAGCCAACGCGCCACCTTCGTCCTCTCGATCGAAGTAGTTCTTGGTCAAACTGATCTGCTCTGAAGCACTTTCAACACGCACTACCTGATGACGAAATTCGTCGGCATTGGCCAAGCTATTGCAATACCAGGTTAGGTGCTTGCGAGCCACTCGAACTCCGGTCAATTCCCCATAGAACCGATGTAGTTCGCCCAAGTGGTCGAGCATAATATCACGCAATTCATTTTTATCCAGTCGCGGTTTTTCACCGCTTGGGTTTAGAAGATGTCCAAGCTCACGAAAAATCCATGGTCGTCCTTGTGCCCCGCGTCCGATCATCAAGCCATCGCAATTCGTTACGCGCAATACCTCAAGCGACTTCTCGATTGTCGTGATGTCCCCATTTGCTATCACTGGTATTTCAACAGCCTCTTTTACCCGCGCGATAGTTTCGAATTCAGCCTCACCTTTATAGCGACATGCGCGAGTTCGACCATGAACTGCAAGCGATAAGACGCCGGAATCTTCGGCTATTCGAGCGATATTGACTGCGTTTCGATGCTGTGGATCCCAGCCTGTTCGAATCTTGAGGGTAACTGGTACTGAAACAGCAGCGACTACTTCCGTGAGGATTGACTCGACCAGTTTCTCGTCCTGAAGTAACGCTGACCCTGCGAATTTCTTACAAACCTTCTTTGCCGGGCAACCCATATTGATATCGATGATCTGCGCGCCTCGAGCAACGCAGGCGATCGCGGCTGCGGCCAGCTGGTAGGGGTCTGATCCTGCAATTTGCACAGCGACAGGCTCGGTATCCAAATCCAGGTCGAGGCGAAAGCGCGATTTAGGGGTTTGCCAGAGACTGGTATCGGCGGTCGTCATCTCGGATGTGGTCATGCCAGCGCCAAAACGTCTACAGATGCGCCGAAATGGCGCATCGGTCACTCCTGTCATCGGCGCCAGCATGAACGGTTTGGTGATTGTATAGGGGCCAATCTTTAGGGGATCAAGATTCACTTGAAATCGTCGATAGCGCAGCGTAACCGGCGATCGGACAATCGGTAACAGACGTTTAATTTAAATCCCGTTGCATCTTCAGTCGCCAATTTGATAGTTATCACGGCGTTGAAAGTGTTGCCAGGTTTAACCAGTTTTCGCGGGTCAAGATTGGTAGGTAAGTATTCGTTCGGATCTAGAATTTGGCTTCCGATGGGTTCCTTAAATCGGTCCGTCAATGAAATACTAATTAGAGGATACGGTAATGGACCGTCTGAATTATTGCCCAGCCGCGAATAGACAGTTAATGCTTCTTCATCTTCAATGTTGCCTTTTGTTACTTCAAATCGCCATCCAGTAATGTCCCACGAGGGCTGAACAGGCCGACCAAGGACTCGGTAGATTTGGCCGACTGTATTACTGAAAGCGGGAATGGTGGCAAGCGCCTCTCTCGATTGGTGCATAAACTGCACGATAAGTATGAGCACCAGTGCGACGACGCCGGCAATGATGCCGGCGCGATTGTTGTCGGACTCATCAGTACTTTGTGATTCGTCGCCACTGTCTTCCAGAGTTTTTTCTTCAACGCCCTTTTCGGGAACAATGATCGTTGAGGTAAATCCGTCATCGTCATTGGTTATTTCTGGCCTGAGTTCCGGCAGATCTGCACCGACTGTTTCTGGTGTTGGCTGTTTCGGCATTTGTTCAGTGAGATATAGGAGCGCATTAAATGCGTTTCCGCAGCTACCACAGCGGACCTTTCCAGCGGCCTGTTTTAGGACATCAGCCGTAACCTTAAAAGCGATCTCACAATCAGGGCATTGGGTATACATTTTGGTGCGCTCAGTCCGCTCTCCGTTTTCCTGTCAATCGTGACCATATTTGGCCATCCTGCTCCCTGAATACCGGAGGATCGAATTCGATCCAAGGCTCAAAGGCTGTCATAACATCATCGGCTTGTTCATATAATATGCCAGACAATGCAAGCATACCGAGCTCTCCGAGCGTTCGTGTGATGGATTCGGCAAACTGGATAAGTGGTCCAGCAAGGATATTGGCGATAACAACGTCAAATTCGCTAGTGATATCGATGGCGGCTCCAAGAACATTAAGATTTTCGCTGACTTCGTTGTCGCTAGCGTTCTGCTGGGTCGCTATCAGCGCCTGTGGATCAATATCTACGCCGGTTGCAGACGAACAACCTAGTTTTAGGGCTGCGATCGCTAAAACGCCTGATCCACAGCCGTAATCGAGCATCGTCTTGCCATCCAGTGACAAACAATCCAGCCACTCAAGACACAAAGCGGTTGTAGCGTGAGTGCCGGTGCCGAATGCAAGTCCGGGATCGAGATGAATAATGATTTCGCCGCCACCTGGGGCGTCGTATCCCGTTGGGTATATCCAGAGGCGTTTGCCGAATTGCATCGGGCTAAAATCCTTGAGCCACTCACGTTCCCACGTTCGGTCTTCAAGCATTTCTGTTTGATGCGCAGGCAACTCAGACAAATGAAGTTCGCTGATGAGCGCGACCTTGAGCGCTTGCAGATCGATATCTGGGGAGAACATTCCCGTAACCGTCGTGTTCGTCCACAGCGGCGTTTCGCCGGGCCCAGGCTCGAGCACTGGATTGTCATCGGCATCTGTCAACGTGACCGAGCTGGCACCGAAGCGTTCGAAAATCTCTTCGACAGCCTCAATGTTCAGTGCACCGAGGTTCATTGCAAACTGGCACCATGACACCATGATGGTACTCCGCGCTAGGTGAGGCCGAGTCGTTTCTCGAGGTAATGGATGTCCGTACCGCCCACTTGAAATGCGGCATGTTGAAATATTTCCTGATGCAACGGCACATTTGTCTTGATGCCTTCAATGACAATTTCACTCAACGCGTTCTTCATTCGGGCAAATGCCGCTTCGCGTGACTCGCCATGCACAACCAGTTTACCGATCATCGAGTCGTAATACGGTGGTACTTTGTAGCCGCTGTAAATGTGACTTTCCACACGTACGCCAGGTCCACCCGGAGGGTGCCATAGTGTGACCAGACCAGGTGAAGGTATGAAATTCTTTGGATCCTCAGCGTTAATGCGACACTCGATAGCGTGGCCCTGTATCTTCACATCGTCCTGGGTATAGCTGAGCTTTTCTCCACTGGCGATACGCAGCTGTTCACGGACAATATCAATTCCGGTAATCATCTCAGTAACAGGATGCTCTACCTGTAGACGCGTATTCATTTCGATGAAATAAAATTCATCGTTTTCATACAGAAACTCGAAGGTACCAGCGCTTCGATAACCGATGTCCTTACAGGCTTGCACGCATCGCTCGCCGATCCGATTTCGCTGCTCTTCAGTGATACCAGGCGCGGGTGCCTCTTCTATTACCTTCTGGTGGCGGCGTTGCATCGAGCAGTCGCGCTCACCAAGATGAATTACATTGCCATGCGTGTCCGCTAGAACCTGAAACTCGACATGCCGCGGCGTTTCGAGAAACTTTTCCATGTACACAACATCATTATTAAATGCGGCGCGAGCTTCGGCTTTGGTTACAGTTATGGCGGCGATTAACGATGCCTCGGCATGCACCACACGCATACCGCGTCCGCCACCTCCACCAGAAGCTTTAATTATTATTGGATAGCCAATTTCCCTGGCGATACGCATATTTTCGTCGGGGTCTTCGCCCAGCTCTCCATCTGATCCAGGCACGCAAGGGACGCCAGCTTTCTTCATTGCGGCGATAGCCGATACTTTGTCACCCATCAGGCGGATGGCATCTGCTTTTGGCCCGATAAACGTGAAGCCACTGGATTCAACGCGCTCTGCGAAATCAGCGTTCTCGGACAAGAAGCCGTAGCCGGGATGTATTCCAGTTGCATCAGTCACTTCAGCTGCACTGATTATGGCAGGCATATTCAGATAACTATCAATCGCTTGCGGTGGCCCGATACAAACAGTTTCGTCGGCGCGCAGTACATGCTTAAGATTATTGTCCGCTGTCGAATGCACTGCGACTGTCTTGATTCCCATCTCGCGACATGCACGCAAAATGCGCAGGGCGATTTCACCGCGATTGGCTATTATGATTTTTTCGAGCATACCTTTTTTGCTCGCTTAGCCGTTTTGGCGTTGATCGATGACGATTAGAGTTTGTCCGAATTCGACAGGTTCACCATTTTGCATGCGAATCGATTTAATCACGCCTGATACGTCGGCTTCGATCGGGTTCATCATTTTCATCGCTTCGATGATGCACAGCGTGTCGCCATTATTGATGCGATCGCCAACCTGAACGAAGGGTGCGGAGTCAGGTGATGACGCAGCATAGAATGTGCCAACCATCGGGGCCGTAACCTCATAGCCATCTTCTTCGGCTTCAGCGGGAGCGGCTGGTGCAATAAGAGGCGCGACAGCCGGTATTGCTGCAGGAGCGGACATAGCTATTTGTGTAGGCGCTGCTGCAATACCCGGTGCGTATCGGCTGATGCGAACCGATTCTTCACCCTCGGTGATTTCGATCTCGGCGATTCCCGACTCATCCAGTAATTCAATGAGTTTTTTTACTTTTCTTATGTCCATTTTTCTCCTCAGTTCTTGCCGATGCTCTGACTGGCCGCTTGCAGGGCGAGTTCGTAACCGTACGCCCCGAAACCGAACAGACAACTGCTCGCGATGTCACTGAAATAACTGTTATGGCGGAACTCTTCACGAGCAAACGTATTGCTCAGGTGAATTTCGATAAATGGAATCTGGACCGCCAAGAAGGCATCTCGTAAGGCAACACTTGTATGCGTGAGGCCGCCGGGATTTAGGATGATGAACTCGACTCCACCGACCGCGGCCTGTTGGACCTTGTCGATAAGCTCGTGCTCGGCATTGCTTTGAAAACAATCTAACTCGTGCCCGAGCTCCTTTGCGAGCTCAACACAGCGTTTCTCGATGCTTTCAAGGCGAGTTGCGCCGTAGACACCAGGTTCACGTGAGCCCAGCAGATTCAGGTTGGGACCGTTTAGAAGTAATAAAGAGGACATTTCGAGGGGTTCGCAGCCAGATAGCCGAAGATAGCCGCAATTCTAACCGTTTTATCCAGATTTGCTACAACTTTCGTGCGCTTATAGTTGATTTAGTGCTGAGCGGGCCTCTGCGCTTGTGATCTCAGTGCGATCGAGGCGAGTCATGACGTCAAAAATGGTGTCGAGATGAGACTGATGCAGCTCGCCAATGTAGGAGCTCAGTAATTCGCCATCAGAGGCAACGAACATAGTAAATGGCAGTCCGACGAATTCAACACCAGATGATTCCGCGATGGCCATAGCATCCTGTTGACCGACAAGTATTGGGTAATTAAATTCGGCAGTTTCAGCGTAGTTGGCCACTGGCTCAGGAAAGTCCACTGCAATACCAATGACTTGAAACTCATTGTCACCTTGCTTAGCCTGAAATGCTTTTAAGAGCGGAATTTCGCGGCGGCAAGGCGCACACCATGTTGCCCAGAAATTCAAAATACGGTTTTTGCCACTCCATTCGGAAAAGTTATGATCGACTCCGGCTATATCCGGTAACGTAAAGGCTGGATGCGTAAGCACTTCGAGCGCTTGCGGCTGCTCTATTGGCATAGGTACTTCAACCGATATTTGTGTGGTATAGAAAAGAGCACCTGCCATCAGCACGACGATCGTTGCCGCGGAAATCAGAAACATTCGAGACACGTTGAAATCCTGCTAGTAAATGGTTTGAGCGGACATGCTATCCGATACCGAGAGTGCTTGCCTGACATGCATGGCAAAAGCGTCAGCCTTCATATACCCAACAACTTCATAGCCATGCTGTTGTACGCCGTTTGTGTCGAAGAAAATAATTGTCGGAGGACCGAATACGCCAAAGCGCTTCAGCAGGACCTGATCAATCTCGTCGTTCGCTGTGACATCAGCCTGCAGCCAAACGGTGTTTGATAGCGCTGCCTGCACTGCCGCATCGGAGAATGTGTATTCCTCCATTTCTATGCACGACACACACCAGTCGGCGTAAAAATCGAGCAGGACGGTCTTGTTGTTACTCGAGGCAGCTGCGATTTTTCGATCAAGATCGTCAACAGACTTAATGCGTTGGAAGGGCAGTTCATGGGCGGCCTCGACAAGCGCGCTCGTTCCACCAACATTAATACTCGCGAGCGGCTTCAGCGGATTACTACCGCCGTTCAAGGAGCCAAGCAGCAAAATGATGCCATAAATCATCGTGAGAACGCCGAATCCTTTGCCAAGTTTCTGTGATCCATTTGAATCGACCGTCAGCGTCATCAGGCCACCCATAAAGACGCCAGCCATGAAAACAAGCACCGCCCATAGCATCATTGTTACGGGACCAGGAAGAATTCTTGATAGCATCCAGATTGCGAGACCCAGCATCATGAAGCCAAATGCATTCTTAACGGCAACCATCCAGCCGCCAGCTTTTGGCAGTAACTTACCTTGAGCAGCGCCAACAGCCAGTAGTGGCGCACCCATGCCCAGGCTCATTGCGAACAGAGCGCTGCCACCACGCAACATATCGCCGGTCTGAGCAATTACGGTCAATGTAGCGATCAGTGCGGGCGCTACGCAGGCAGTGACAATCAACGAAGACAGAGCACCCATCACAAATGCGCCAATCATCGTGCCACTCCTTTGGTTGCCGCTAATGCTCGATAACTTGTTCTGAATAACGCTTGGCATCTGCAGGTCATAAGCACCGAACATACCGAGTGCGAGAACCGCAAACAGTCCGGCAAATAAAATTAATATCCATGGCTGATTAAACGTAGCCTGTAGTTGAAGTCCGAGAGCCGCAGCAGCGATTCCCGCGCCGGTGTATACAATCGCCATGCCCATCACATAACTAAGCGCCAACGTGAATCCACGTCTCGAGCTGACGTCATCACCTTCACCAGCAATAATGCCGGAGAGAATGGGCACCATTGGTAATACGCATGGCGTAAATGCTAGGCCAAGTCCCAAAAGAAAAAATAGTCCCACTGCAACCCAGATGCTAGATTCTGTAATGATATGCACAAGTCGAGCTTGCTCAGAAACCGGCGCATTGGAGGTACTCATCTTCGGAAAGTCGACTGTCGCTGTCGCTTCTGGAAGGCTGACAGTCAGAACCTTTGATACTGGCAGGTAGCAAATACCGTCGACCTTACAGCCCTGATAGTTGAGTTCAATCTCAAGGTCCATCGCCTCGGGTGTAGCGCGAGCGATAGCAACTTTGCCGAAAACGTCATCGAAATATACTTCTTGCTCACCCAGCCATTCGTCGGTTTTTACTTTGCCCTTGGGTAAGTCCAGCTGGCCTGCTTTCGCTTTATTGCTTAATGACCTGACTGAAATTTTGCTCTTATATAAGTAATAGTCTGGCAAGAAATGAATACCAAACTCGATGTTGTTGCCATCGACGGCAAAAGCTTCGGGAATGAAAACCTCGTCGACCGGTAGCACATCATCAATTGAATTCCCTGATAGGTTAGCGAAACTTAGCTTTTTTGAGGCGCTGGAGCCCTTTAGTTTGATGGGTTCGACCCAGGATTGAGGCATGTAGCAATAGCCTGAATCGAGACAGCCTCGACTATCGATAGTCAAAGACAGGGAGGTTGGCGCATTACCCTTAATGGTATAAGGGATTCGCATGAAGAAGTTTCCGCGGTAGACAACCTGCTCTCCAAAAAACTCGTCGTCATGTATTTCGCCGTCCGGCAGTTCTGGTTCACCGAGTACAATCTCCGCCTCGCTGACCCAGAATTTGAACTCGTCACGATACATATAGGCACCGTCTTCGACGGCCCAGTCGATCTCAAGAGCTACACCTTTATCATTAACGACATAGTGGAATACCTCTGCCGGCGGAGCAGGCCGGTAGTCAGCTGCAATCGCTGCTGAGAAAAGGAATAAGCTAGCGAATGCCATAAAATTTTTATTAGGCAATGTCATGGATACTTTTTGGGAAATACTCATAGTGCTTAAGACCCCTTAAGGACGGTGATTGTTACGCCTATTCGAGCGTTTGTCACCGACTCATGCCCAGTTTCTTATCCTTTATTGGAAAAAATGCACTTTTATTGGAAAAAATGCACTTGAAATCCTTCGTTCTGTGCCTATTATTGGCACTCCTTGCGATCGAGTGCTAACAAGTGTCGGTAGGGAAGGCCGCCATAAGTCGGTTATAAATCAATAATTTATAGGAGAAATGCACCATGAAGATGCGTCCGCTTCATGATCGGGTAATAGTTAAGCGCATGGAAGAAGAGCGCACATCACCCGGCGGAATCGTCATTCCTGACGCTGCGACAGAAAAGCCTATTAAAGGTGAAGTTGTAGCTGCAGGTAACGGCAAGATCCTCGAGAACGGCGATGTTCGCGCTCTCGACGTCAAAGTTGGTGACCAAGTCCTCTTCGGCAAATACGCCGGTACAGAGGTTAAAGTTGAAGGTGAAGAACTGCTCGTGATGAAGGAAGACGACATCATGGCGGTAATTGAAGCTTAATTAAGGGAATTTAAAGATGGCTGCTAAAGAAGTACGTTTTGGCGACGATGCACGGCAGAAGATGTTTGCTGGTGTGAACGTCCTCGCAAATGCGGTAAAAGTGACCCTTGGTCCTAAAGGCCGCAATGTTGTACTCGATAAGAGCTTTGGCGCACCGACTGTCACAAAAGACGGTGTTTCAGTTGCGAAAGAAATCGAACTCGAAGACAAATTTGAAAATATGGGTGCTCAGATGGTTAAGGAAGTTGCTTCCCAGACATCTGATATCGCTGGTGATGGCACAACAACTGCAACAGTTCTCGCACAGGCAATCCTGCGTGAAGGCCTGAAGTCAGTTGCTGCTGGCATGAACCCAATGGATCTCAAGCGTGGTATCGATAAGGCGTCTGCTGCAATGGTTGATGAGTTGAAAAAGCTCTCCGAGCCTTGCCAAGATGAAAAAGCGATCGCACAGGTTGGTAGTATTTCTGCGAACTCAGACCCCGAGATTGGTGACATCATTTCCAATGCCATGGACAAAGTTGGCAAGGAAGGCGTTATTACTGTTGAAGAAGGATCCGGTCTGGCGAACGAACTTGATGTCGTTGAAGGCATGCAATTCGATCGTGGTTATTTGTCTCCTTACTTCATCAATGATGCTAACAGCCAACAGGTTGGACACGATAATCCGCTGATTCTGTTGTACGACAAGAAGATCTCTAATATTCGTGATCTTCTGCCGATCCTCGAAGGCGTTGCCAAGGCCGGTCGTCCTTTGCTGATCATTTCTGAAGATGTTGAAGGCGAAGCGCTGGCAACTCTCGTTGTTAACAACATTCGCGGTATTGTGAAAGTTGCTGCAGTTAAGGCACCTGGTTTCGGCGATCGCCGCAAGGCGATGTTGCAGGACATCGCAGTTCTGACTGGTGGTCAGGTCATCTCGGAAGAGGTTGGTCTGTCACTTGAGAAGACGACAATTGAAGATCTTGGTGAAGCCAAAAAGATTCAGATCACCAAGGAAGCAACTACGATTATTGATGGCGCCGGCAAAGCTGACGACATCAAGGGCCGTGTTGAGCAGATTAACGCCGAAATTGAAGAATCTTCGTCGGACTATGACAAAGAGAAGCTTCAAGAGCGCGTTGCCAAGCTGTCTGGCGGTGTTGCCGTCATTAAGGTTGGTGCTGCTACCGAAATTGAGATGAAAGAAAAGAAAGCACGCGTTGAGGACGCGCTGCATGCCACTCGTGCCGCTGTTGAAGAGGGTGTCGTAGCTGGTGGTGGTGTCGCATTTATTCGTGCTGTTAGTCGGATCGCGAAGTTCAAGGGTGATAATGATGATCAAAACGTCGGTATCGCAATATTGAAGCGCGCCGTTGAAGAGCCGTTACGTCAAATTGTTCGAAATGCTGGCGGTGACGCAAGTGTAGTGCTGAATGCCGTTGCCGAAGGTACTGGCAACTATGGCTACAACGCTGCAACCGGTGAGTATGGCGACATGATCGATGCTGGTATTTTGGATCCAACAAAGGTTACGCGTTTCGCATTACAAAACGCCGCCTCTGTATCCGGTCTGCTGCTCACAACCGAAGCAATGGTTGCTGATTCACCACAGGATGATGCAGGTGCTCCCGGTATGCCAGATATGGGCGGAATGGGCGGAATGGGAGGCATGGGTGGCATGATGTAAGCCGCTTGCTTTTCCAGCAAGACAAGAAGGCCCGGCAATCGCCGGGCTTTTTTTTGGCGGTACAAAATCTCTTCCGTGCTATCTTTCACGACCAATCAGAAGAATAACAAAGTAAACGCTATGAATAACTCATACAGTTTCAATGGCTCTTTTATTCTGCCTTGTACAGCTCTCGTTGCAGGCTGTAGCTTCCTTGAAAATAACGCAGGAGTAATCAAGTAAATGCCACTGGTTGCACACAATAATCTGCCAGCATTCAAGCGTCTTCGCGATCGCGGCCAGCAAGTGCTTTCCGCAGAGCGAGCCGAGCGGCAAGATATCCGAGAGCTGCATATCGGTTTACTGAACATGATGCCGGACGCGGCGCTGACGGCGACGGAGCATCAGTTTATTCGTCTTGTTGGCGCTAGCAACCAAATTGCTCAGTTCTATATTTATCCATTCACAATTCCTGAAATGGAACGCAGCGTTGATGCGATGGAACACATCGACCAACACTACTTTGAGTTTTCGGAGTTGCGCAAGCAGGGGCTGGATGCGCTGATTATTACAGGGGCTAACCCTGCTAATCCTATCCTCGAGGATGAAGCATTCTGGGGCCCTCTCATGGAGGTCTTCGATTGGGCCTCAAACAACGTTGCCTCGATGCTGTGCTCCTGTCTCGCGACTCATGCTCTACTCCAGTCCAGATATAAGATAAAACGGCAGCGGCTGCCGCGTAAGAAATGGGGTGTATACAGTCACACGATCACTGAGCCAAAGCACCCATTAACCTGGGAGGTTAACACCCACTTTGACGCCCCACACTCCCGTTATAATGATGTTAGCAAAGAGCATATGGAGAAGGCCGGCTTAAAGGTGCTTGCTGAAAGCGAGGTCGCGGGTGTTCATCTTGCGGTCAGTCCGGATCAATTCCGTGTGGTCTATTTTCAGGGGCACCCAGAATACAATGCTGTGAGTCTGCTGAAAGAGTATAAGCGCGAGGCGATGAGATTCATCAATGATGTGCGTGACACGGAGCCACCGCTACCGCGCAACTATTTTCCTGCTGAAGCACAAAAGATCGCGTTCGAATTCCTGGCTGCCGCCCTATCAGCCAAAACTGCGGGTGCCGCAGTACCACCGTTCCCGGACGTCGAATTGGAGGCGCTGGTCTATAATACTTGGGGCGACACGGGCAAGGCGATAGTTAATAATTGGCTCGGCCTAGTTTATCAATTAACCAATCTGGACCGGCGCTTGCAGTTCATGGACGGCGTCGATCCTGACGATCCCTTAGGCCTGAAATAGGAAGTTATTTTACATACTTCATGACTGCACGAGATATTATTTTCCGTGTAGTATCGGTGCTCTTCGGCGAGCCGGTCGCCACCCCAAAAGAAAAGGAATAATCCATGGGTTTTAAGACCAGACAGATTCATGCAGGCGTAACACCTGATCCGCTGACTGGATCGATTCTGACACCGATCTATCAAACGACCACGTATGTACAAGATTCAGTCGATGAATACCTAGCGAAGGGTTACTCCTACTCACGGTCGGGCAATCCAACGGTCCGTGCGCTTGAGCTCAAAATGACAGATCTGGAAGATGCGACAGATTCAATCTGCTTCGGTACCGGAATAGCGGCTGTCCAGGGCGTGATGCTGGCGTTTCTTAACGCAGGCGACCATGCCATTATTTCCGATGTAGCATACGGCGGCACGTACCGTTTGTGCACGAAAATCCTGAGTCGATTTGGTATTGAGTTCACGTTTGTCGATGGTTCCGATCTCGAGGCGGTTGCTGCAGCGCTCAAAGACAACACAAAACTGTTCCTGACAGAAACGCCTGCTAACCCGACAATGAAATGCACCGATATCGCTGGTGTATCGAAAATCGCTCAGAAGGCCGGTGCAGTGCATGCAGTGGATAACACGTTCCTGACGCCGTATTTCCAACGGCCATTGGAGCTCGGCGCCGATATGTCGATATACAGCACGACGAAATACATGGATGGTCACAATGCGACAGTCGGTGGTGCTGTTGTCTGTACGACGCAGGAACATGCTGATGCAGTGCGCTTCATACAGGGCAGCACTGGTAGTATCATGTCACCGCAGGTTGCCTGGTTGACGTCGCAGGGCTGCAAGACGATGTCGCTTCGATTAGATGCGCAGTCGGCCAATGCGATGGCCATCGCAGAGTATCTTGAAGGCCACGATAAGGTCGAGCAAGTTAGCTATCCGGGCCTGAAGTCGTTTCCGCAGCACGAGCTGGCAAGTAGCCAGGCCACGGGTTATGGAGCAATGCTTTGGTTCGAGGTAAAAGGCGGATTGACGGCAGGCAAGAAACTCATGGACAACATTGATGTCTTTAGCCTCGCCGAGAATCTTGGTTCAGTTGAGTCCCTTATTACGCATCCGGTCACGATGACGCACGCAGCTGTTGAAGAGGCGGAGCGAATTCGAGTCGGAATCATTGATGGACTTGTTCGCGTATCCGTCGGTCTTGAGGATGTTGAGGACTTAATCGAAGCGTTAGACAGGGCACTTGCACAGGTCTGATTCTATGTTGCACTTTAATTATTGCGATATGCTTTCACTGCGTGTTGGCCAGACAGTTGATGACGAGTCTGATGCGCGTGCGATACGGATCTATCAAGCGACTTCATATGTATTTCTGGATACGGATACTGCAATGCTAAGCCGCCGCTCGCAGTGAGCGCCGATTCCAGTACCATATAACACGAGCGGTTAGCAGCACGAAAAGAATTCCCGCATAAATCAGTGGCTCGGTAATATCTTTCTTAACCTGCCACCAATAATGCCAGACACCGAGAATGCCGATCACGTAGGTCATGTTGTGCAGTAATTGCCAGCGTTTACCCATACGCCGGCGAATCGCCATGAATGACGTCACCGCTAGTGCAGTCAATAGAACCATAGCAATAAATCCTAGTGTGATGAAAGGTCTCTCTATAAGGTCTTCGAGGATTTCGCTAAGGCGCAATTCTTGATCCAGTACCAACCATGTAAGAAAGTGCATGAATGCGTAAAAGAAAGTGAAAAGGCCAAGCATACGTCTGAAGCGCGACAACCAATTCCAATCGGTCAATCGTCGAAGCGGTGTGACCATGAGTGCAATCATGATGAACCGTAAGGCCCAGTTGCCGAAGCGATCGAGTATTGCTTCGATCTGATTGGCACCTAGGCTGCCTGTGACACCAAAGGCGTCGCCGATTATTAGTAGCAAAGGCAGCAGACACACTAGGAAGACGACCGGTTTCCAGATGAACCGGATTTGTTGCAATGTATTCATAGGTACTTAGAAATTGCGCCGAAGATTGAGGTCTTTGTAGAGGTGCGCAACCTGCTCGCCATATCCATTGAACATCAGTGTTTTGCGTTTCTTATCGAAAATTCCACCACCGATGCGTCGTTCGCGGGCCTGACTCCAGCGTGGGTGGTCGACTTCCGGATTTACGTTGGCGTAGAAGCCATATTCGCTCGGGTTCGCCATGTTCCAGCTCGTCTGCGGCTGGCTCGACATGAACTTGATACCAACGATACTCTTGATGCCCTTGAAACCATACTTCCAGGGCACCACCAATCGAATGGGTGCGCCATTCTGGTTTGGAATAGCATTGCCATAAAGCCCAACCGCCAAAATTGTCAGTGGGTTGATTGCTTCTGCAATAGTTAGTCCTTCTCGATACGGCCAATCCAGCGACCAACCTTTTTGGCCTGGCATTCGCTCACGATCTTCGAGCGTCTCAAACGCAACGTATTGTGCTTTCGACGTAGGCTGGAAGTGTTTCACAACATCAGCGAGAGAAATGCCCACCCAGGGGATGACCATGGACCAGGCTTCGACGCATCGCATGCGATATATCCGTTCCTCGAGATCGAAAGGCTTCATAAAGTCGTCGAAGTCGATCACGCCGGTTTTTTCCGCATGGCCGGATACCTTAATCGACCAGGGACGGGGTTTGAAATTTTCCGCGTTGACGACGGGGTCGCCCTTCTGTAAGCCGAACTCGTAAAAGTTGTTGTATGTGGAGATGTCCTCGAAGCTATTTAGCATCTCGCTGGTACTGAGGGGGCTTTTGGCGATGTTTGTGAGCGGCGCCAGTCGAGAGTCGGGCACGATGGCGCCAATGGCACCTGACGAAATAATAGATCCTCCGGCGATCGCGCCGGCTCGAATGAAGTCACGACGATTGAGGTAATTGGTTTCACTCGTGATCTCGGACGATCGAATGTCACTTGGTTTTCTAATTAGCACAAATTGTCTCCACGAGGTAATGCCTAGCAGACCAGATCTAAAGTCGTTTTATTACACCGATCGTAGTTCCGGGTAATGCTGTTCGGATGACTAGGCTAGTCAGTCTTTCATGTGTTGTCTATTGTATCTATAACCGCGCGATAATGACGGTAAAAGACGCTAAAACCGTCTTAAATGTACTTAAATCCCAGCTGAAGCTATGTATTATTTTATTGGTTTAACGGTATTTTCGAGGGTATTTCGACGAATTTTTGAGATAATAGGCATATTTACGATGATTATCGCTACATCAGCCAATCAATTATCGGATAATTGACATTCTCGGGGTATTTCTACCGTGTCCAATGATCGCAAGGCTCCAACATTTCGGTCGCGCGATCTCGAAATGGCAGTTTCATGATATAGACGCACATTGTAAAAGCTGGTATCAAAGTAAAGAACATTCGCCTCGTGGATGGTGAGCATGGCATCGACTTCAAGGTGCCTGATATCGATGCGATTACACTTAAATCCGAATTCGTCAGAAAGGTTCAAGAATCATGAATTTAGAACTTATTTACCCAATGGCTGCAATGGTGTTGTTAACCTTTATTGTATTGATCGCGATGTTTCGAAGTCGTGTGGCAGCCATCAAGTCAGGTAAGGTCAATGCTGGCTTCTATAAGACGTATCAGGAAGGTAGTGAGCCTCGAAAAGTTGCCCAATTCTCACGGCATTTCGTCAATATGTTTGAATCACCGACCTTGTTTTATGCTGCTTGTGTGGTCGGAATTATTACTGGACAAAACGCGGCCGCATTGATTGTATTGGCCTGGATTTACGTCGCACTACGTGCACTGCATGCATATATTCATACCGGCAAGAACAGCATATCACTAAGAATGTGGGCGTATTTTTCAAGCTGGTTGGTATTGCTGGGCATATGGGGAACGCTGGTTGTGGGCGTCACTTGATTAACTGACAATCGTATTCACGAATACAAATGGGGCGATACCGACTGACTTTGGCAAGGAAATCTTGTGAGAGAGTCTTGCGGCACTACAATCATCGCGATAGATGCATATTTCCGCTTGTGTTTCAGGTCATTGGGCGCTAATTTGCCCAGCAAGACGTTGATGGGGACGAGTAGGCTGCCTGATCAGGCCAAAGCGACCGGAGGAAGGTGAAAGCTCCGGGCCTGTAGCTGCTGAATATCACCCCGAAGTCGCCGCCTGAAACGATGTTTTAAGTAAGGTCGGCCGAGTGACTCGCGATACGAGTGACGGATCACTAGATCGATCCAGAGGCGGCACTTATTGTCGTGAAACCGGGTGGTACCGCGAATAATTTTCGCCCCGGGTGCTTTAATGCGCCCGGGGCGCTGCCGTATTTGGAGAATAGGTTTTGTCGTTTAAAGAAATTAAAGGTCGTTATGATGGCCCGGCCCTTGAAATCGAGGTGCTGGAGTTTTGGCGCGAGCGTGATGTCTTCCAGAAAACACTGGACCAGACTGAAGGGAAACCACAGTTTAGTTTCAATGAGGGTCCGCCAACGGCCAACGGTAAGCCGGGCATTCACCATGTATTGGCGCGCAGCTTCAAAGATATTTTCCCACGCTACAAAACGATGCAGGGTTATTACGTTCCGCGCAAAGCGGGTTGGGATACCCATGGCCTTCCTGTCGAGCACGAAGTGGAGAAGGAGCTCGGCATCTTTGACAAGAAAGAAATTGAGGAAAAAGTTGGTATAGCCGAGTTTACAAAGCGTTGCCGCGACTCCGTCATGCGTTACATCGGTGACTGGGAAAAAATGACGGAACGCATGGGCTTCTGGGTCAATCTCGACGAAGCTTATTATACGCTCAACAATACCTACATCGAATCTGTCTGGAATCTTCTGCAAAAGATTTGGGATAAAGACTTGATCTATCGCGGTTACAAGGTTGTGCCTTATGACCCGCGCATTGGTGCAACACTGTCATCGCATGAGCTAGCACTTGGCTATAAGGACGTCGAAGACCCGTCGATTATCGTGCGCTTCAAAATGCAGGGTCAGGACAGCACCTATTTCCTTGTCTGGACGACAACACCCTGGACACTGCCATCAAATCTGGCTCTCGCTGTTGGTGACGACATTAACTACAGCTTTTGCGAATCGGAAGGGCAGACACTGATTGTCGCCGAAGCACTTCATGAATCTGTATTCCGCGATATCGAGTATTCAGTGGTTAAGACGGTAAAGGGTGCTGAGCTCGTTGGAAAATGCTATGAGCAGCTATTTGGTTATCTCGCAGTCGATGCACCGAACGCATTCCAAATTTTCTCTGCCGACTTTGTCAGCACCGAAAGCGGCACTGGCATCGTTCACATAGCTCCTGCCTACGGTGTTGACGATCTGGCTTTGGGTCAGGCAAATGATCTGCCGGTTGTGCATGGCGTCGGGCTCGACGGGCACTTCATTGATGAAGTGGAACCGGTCAAGGGTCTATTCTTCAAGGACGCCGACAAACCATTGATTCGTATTCTGAAAGAACGCGACATGATGTTCCGGTCGGAGCGCTACTTACACAGCTATCCATTTGGCTGGCGCACCGGAGACCCGGTTTTGTACTACGCGAAGAATGCCTGGTACATCCGAACGTCAAAATTCCGCGACCGTATGGCGGAGCTCAATCAGACGATCAACTGGGTACCTGAGCACATTAAGGACGGCCGTTTCGGTAACTGGCTTGAGAGCAATGTTGATTGGGCTTTATCGCGTGAGCGCTTCTGGGGAACGCCATTACCGGTCTGGACGGATGGCTGCGGTGGGTATCATTGCATCGGTTCTGTTGGTGAACTGGAAGAGCTGACCGGCAGAGAGCTCAGCGAGCTCGACTTACACCGTCCTGCAGTCGATGAGATCACGTTCGAGAAAGATGGCAATACTTGGCAACGAGTTCCAGAAGTTATTGATTGCTGGTTTGATTCAGGTGCTATGTCATATGCGCAGTGGCATTATCCGTTTGAGAACGAAGATAGATTCGAAAAGAACTTTCCTGCGGACTACATTTGCGAGGCCATTGATCAGACGCGCGGTTGGTTCTATACGCTGCATGCGATATCAACGCTTGTGTCCGATAGCGTCGCGTACAAAAATTGCATCTGTCTGAATCTTATCGTCGATAAGGACGGCAAGAAAATGTCGAAGTCCGTCGGTAATATTATTAATCCCTATGATGTTTTCGATACGGTGGGTGCGGATGCTCTGCGTTGGTATTTCCTTGCACGTCTGTCGCCAGACGTACTGAAGCGCGTATCTGTCGATATCGTTGCCGACGTCGCGAGTTCGTTTATTAATACATTTTGGAATACCTATGGGTTTTTTGTTCTGTATGCGCGTCTTGATAATGTTGATCTGAGTAGGCAAATCAATCCCGAGGATCGACCTGAAATCGACCGCTGGGCTTTAGCTTTATTGCACAGGACCATAACGACCGTCACGGAGTCACTCGATAACTTCGACGCAAAGACTGCTGGCGAATCAATCGAGTCTTTTGTTGATCAATTGAGTAACTGGTACGTGCGTCGCAACAGACGTCGTTTCTGGAAATCGACCGATCCGAAAGATACCCAAGCGGCGTACCTGACTTTGTATGAATGTCTCGACGCGGCACACAAGCTCATGGCGCCATTCGTACCATTTCTGTCGGAAAATGTTTATCAGAACCTCGTGAGAAGCGTGAATCCTGACGCGCCGGAGTCCGTGCACATGACGGACTGGCCAGTTGCTGACGCGACATGGAAAAACGACGAGCTGTTGTTCGACATTGATGTTGTGCAGAAGGTCGTAGGGCTCGCTCGAGCCGCACGCGGCCAATCCGGCGTTCGCACTCGACAGCCGCTGGCGCGGTTATTGATTCGCGCGCCGAGTGACGCCGCCGCAAAGGCGCTGGACAATCATCAGGATCAAATTCTTGAAGAACTTAATATTAAAGGTATTGAGTTCATCGCGCGTGATGCAGGCCTTGTGAGTTATCGCATTAAGCCAAATTTGCCGAGAATTGGTAAGCAATATGGCAAGCTCATACCGGTCATCCGCAAAGCACTTGAAAAAGCCGACGGTGGAGCGATCGCAAGCGCGGCCGCAAGTGGAAAAGCTTTCGATATTGTAGTCGGCGACCAAACCATCACGCTTGAAGGTGAGGATGTATTGATTGAAACGAGTTCAGCAGAGGGCTACGCTTGTGCGGAGGATTTAGGTTACCTGACAGCTTTGGATACGACCCTCAATGACGAACTTATCAGTGAAGGATTTTCCAGAGAACTAGTGCGCTCCATTCAGGATGCTCGTAAGCAGGCGGGACTTGAGGTATCCGATCGTATCACTTTGGGCGTATCCGGTTCGGCGGCTGTCGAGACCGCGCTGGCAGCGCATCGCGATTACATCATGAGTGAGACGCTGGCTACGAAATGGGAAGTCGGTCAGTCGAATCCCTTGTACGCTGACGTGAAAGAGCTTGGCGCGGAAAGTTGGACTATAGAAATTAATCATTGAGTCAGCGATCTATTGGTCTGCTAGCTGGCATCGCAGAGATACCCGCTTTGCTGCAGAATCCGAGCGGACTCGTCCTTGGCCACAATGCTACCGCCAGCCAACAGCAGGACTGGAGTCATGAGCCAATGGTTCTTATGCATTATTTGAGGTCTTCGCTTGAGATTTCATCACATCGTCTAATCGTTCGAGGGGTCCACCGGATTATTTTGGGCGAAAAATTTTCCGCTTGCACGGACTTCCCAAACTCTGTTATAAAAAACATGCGCAAAAACTTGATATTTAGGGAGTACATAAGGAACTGCGGCTCTGCAGGGGGCCGGACTACAGGAGGTAGTCAACTCCAAGAAAAAAAGCGTACAAGCCGCCGAGAGGGTATGAGCGGCAATACAAAGAATGAAACGCTGGAGTGGTAATAATGAATCACGTCGATCGCTTTCACACCGCACTTACGGTGCTGGCTGGGCATGGGCATATAAAACAACGACTTATCAAGGCCTACGAAGATAATCTCGTTGCCATAAACGAAGATGAGTTGCCTATTTTACTGCGGCAGTCGTTTGCCGATCTCAGGTGCCAGATGCACAGCGTAACGCCGCTAAACGGCGAGGGGCCTATCTGCGCTTCGGTTCGAAAGATGTCGTTTGATGAAGCTAGCGAGTGTGCGGCATCGGTTGTGAGTATGTATGGCTCAATATCGCGAATTGCGGATTACGGTTCGACGACGGGCACAACCAAAGAGCTCGCCTCCGAACAGAATCTTGCCGAACGACTGTTTTGGGCGCAGAGCCAACTCGGAGTCTAGTTCGATTGAGTTGGGTAGTAGACGTAAGTCAATAGTTCGGATTCGGGGACTTTTCCAGGATCACTCACATAAGACTCCCACGCAGCACCATTCTGCTTCATGCCCACTGCGGCGAGATACGCCGTAATCTTACGGTGAGTCGTATTCAGTAGCCGATAAGAACCAACGTGCCGCACTCGAACGACGGCGCCAGCGTAGGTTTGACCGATTTTCACCCCATCGTCGTTCGGCGGATTAGGATAATTAACGCCGCGAACCGGAATGGCAGCATCGAAGCGCAACTCGGATCCATTGAAATTATATGTGATCGACAATGGTGGACCAGCATCCGACAAGTCATTTGCATCAATGAACGTTAGAATTTGAAAATAGGCTTGCCCTAAAGCTTCGGAAATGGCTGGAGGCTCGGGTCGCGATGTTGCCGATAGATAGGCGATATCCGTTGCCTCGATGACAATATGTTCAATGTCAACGTCGCTGAAGTCAGCTGTTGGTAGGCTCTCTGCAAATTCTTTGAGTGATGCCAATCCTTCGGCATAATCGCGCGCGACAACTCCACCGAGCATGGAAGCAAAGTAGCGCCCAACGATATTGAGGCCATAGTCGGCTTTGAAACCCCAAACCATGGTTGTTATCCCAACACCAGGCTGGAGATGAAACCACGACTCTGCCGCACCAGGCTCGCCCGGGTTTATTGCAATTTCAACGCGTTCGTACGGATGGCTTTCGGCAATGATTTGATTGCCAGTGCCAATAATGGCGCCATCCCAGGTCATAGTTGCACCTTCGCCGCGACTTGGCCCTGAATACAGAAATTGCGCATTCGGGTCAGTTTTTGCCCAAGAGGACCAGACCGAAAATCGCCGAAAGTCGTTAACGAGTGCAAATACGGTCGCCGGATGAGCGCCAATCTCTGTTCTTACTTCAATCTGATGGGTTCGCGGCAAAGCGAAACCGATTATGATGAGCAGTGCCAGAAAAGCACCGATTCCGTAAATCAGTTTTTGCACAACGTAAGTATTCCGTAACGAGTTTGTCGGGCCGGATTATTCCACAGAAAGGCGACATTGGGCACAATGCGAGAATGACTATTCATATTGATACCTCATTACCCATCGGCGTTTTTGACTCCGGTGTGGGCGGTTTGACTGTTCTCAAAGCCATTCGTGAGACCTTACCCAACGAAAACCTTGTTTACCTCGGTGATACCGCAAGACTGCCGTATGGCACTAAGAGTCCGGCATCGATTGAGCGTTATGCGATCCAGGCGACGACAAAGCTTCGCGAATACAATATCAAAATGCTGGTGGTGGCCTGTAACACCGCGTCAGCGGTAGCAATCGTTGCTTTGCAGCAGCATATGGCTCCGATTCCGGTAATAGGCGTCGTAGACCCAGGCGCCGAAGCAGCTGTAGCCGCGGGTGCTGGTGACTCTTACCTCGTACTAGCGACCGAAGCGACTGTGCGCCTTGGCGCTTATAGTAGGGCGATAAAAATGCGCGATTTGGGCGCTGAAGTCCGTGAGCAATCGTGCGAAATGTTGGTCTCCCTAGCCGAGGAAGGCTGGACCAGCGGGCACATCGCCGACTCGATCGTCAGGCAATATCTGGCGGAGGCAGAGGACAATACGTTCAAAGCCGATTCGATTATCTTGGGGTGTACGCATTTTCCGCTGTTGCGAGATACGATATCGAGTATCGCTGGTGACGTCGTTGTCGTCGATTCAGCCACTACAACGGCAGCCGTAGTGCGCGAAACCCTGATGTCTCATGGCGGGCTGATAGTGAGCAAGCAACCTGGGATGCTCAAATTGCTAGCAACCGATGGTATTCAGCGATTCGCTCGTGTTGGTGGGCAATTTCTCGGTCAACCTTTGACCGTGGAAAATATTCAGCTCGTCGATCTTTGACATCTACCAACCTACGATTCGCGCCATGCCATGCAATAATGTTTGATTGATGTCGCTTCAAGGGAAGCCGTGATTTCCAAATATATATTGCACCAGTTGAGCGCCGTAATCCTATGCACTGCGCTAGCGTCATGCACGCCAGAAGCAGAGACAGACTCAAATATTCAGTCGCTCGAAGTCGTCGCCCCTCGGCCGGATATATACGCGGACTTCACCTTAACCGCGGACCTTAGTGACCTTACGGATGATCAAAAGCAGATGATTGGTCTGCTGATCGATGCGTCGCAAATTATGGATGACCTTTATTGGCATCAGAGCTACGGCGACGATTATGAAGCCTGGCTGGAGTCGATCACCGATACTGATGCTCGGCGATTCGCGGAGTTAAACTATGGTCCATGGGATCATCTGGAAGACGATAAACCTTTTATGGAGGGTTTCGGTGCCAAGCCACTCGGCGCCAACTTCTATCCGACGGACATGAGCAAAGAAGAGTTCGAGGAGGCTTATCTACCCGGCAAGAGCGGTCATTACTCGCTCATTCGTCGTGATGAAGAAGGCAAGCTAAAACTAATTCCATATCATGTTGCCTACGCCGGTGAGCTCAAGGCTGTAGCAGATTTACTTCGCGAAGCTGCAAAGCTTGCTGATAGTAACGATTTCGGCAACTACATGAAGCTTCGTGCTGCGGCATTGATTAGCGATGAGTATCAGGTTAGCGATATGTTCTGGATGGACGTCTGGGATAATGACATTGATGTCGTTATCGGCCCAATAGAAACTTATAAAGACACCCTATTTGGTTATCGCGCGTCATACGAGTCCTATGTGCTCGTGAAGGATCTCGAATGGAGTGATCGCCTCAGTCGATTTGCAAACTTTCTACCGGTATTGCAAGAAGGATTGCCGGTTCCTGATGAGTACAAGTGGGAGATGCCGGGTACGGACTTAGATCTGAATGCCTACGATGTTGTCTATTACGCAGGCGCCAGTAATGCCGCGGGTAAAGCCATCGCTATAAACCTGCCTAATGATGAGGCAGTGCGGCGTGCGCGTGGTACACGTCGTTTACAGCTAAAGAACGCGATGCGTGCCAAGTTCGATAAGTTCGTCGAACCGATCGCAGACGTTCTAATTGATGAGTTGCAGCGCTCTCATGTGTCCTTCGATGCGTTTTTCGCCAATACAATGTTCCATGAGATGGCGCATGGTCTTGGCATCAAGAATACGATCGATGGGCGTGGAACGGTGCGCGAAGCATTACTCGATATGTCGTCGAGCATAGAGGAGGGCAAGGCCGATGTTCTGGGACTCTACATGATAATCGAGCTTCATAAGGCCGGTGAGCTCGGTGGCGTCAATCTGCGGGATTATTACGTGACATTCATGGCGAGCGTATTCCACTCAATTCGGTTTGGTATATCGAGCGCACATGGCAAAGCGAATATACTGCGGTTTAATTTTTTTCAGGACCAGGGCGCTTTTGTGCGTGATGCGGAAAGTGGTCGGTATCGCATCGATTTTGACCAGATGGAGACTGCGATAGCGAATCTGTCGCGGCTACTATTAACGCTGCAAGGTAATGGCGATTATGAGGGTGCTGTCGAATTGGTAGAGTCACACGGAATTATTAAACCACAGTTGCAGGACGATCTTGACCGGCTAGCTCAAGCGAATATCCCGGTCTACATCATCTTCCAGCAAGGTAAGGCAGAGCTCGGTATCGAATAAATTGCCTTGAGGGTAGCGCCAGGTGTTAGCGGTTGGCGTCTATCATGCGGAGGAACTCAACACGGGTTCGTGCATCTTTTCGGAAGGAGCCAACCATCTGGCTCGTTACCATCGACACATCGGATTTATGAATACCGCGTGTTGTCATGCACTGGTGTTTTGCTTCAATAACAACGCCGACGCCCTTTGGCTGCAGAACGTCTTGGATGCAATTGGCGATCTGCGCGGTCATTTTTTCCTGAACCTGAAAGCGTCGAGCGAAAGCTTCTACTACACGCGCTAGTTTGCTAATGCCGACAACTTTGTTTCTTGGTAAATAGCCGACGTGGGCCTTGCCGATAATCGGTGCCATGTGATGTTCGCAATGCGACTCGAAAGCGATGTCGCGCAGTACGATCATTTCATCATAGCCTTCAACTTCCTCAAAGGTGCGCTCGAGATATTGGACGGGGTTTTGCCCATACCCACTAAACCAATCTTCATAAGCGCGCGCTACGCGCTTAGGTGTATCGAGAAGACCTTCCCGGCGAGTATCCTCACCTGCCCATAGCAATAAAGTTCGGATTGCCTCCTCAGCTTGCTTACGACTGGGCTTGCGCGGTTTGGGTTGTTTTTTCTTTTGGATGGCCACACATGAATTCTACAGAGCGTCGAGGGTCTTTGGCTAGTACAACTTAAAAAACGCAGCTGACGCCGGTACTGTGGAGGCCGCAGTAACCGCTGGGATTCTTGGCAAGGTACTGTTGATGATAGTCCTCGGCATAGTGAAAAATTTCCAATGGTGCGACTTCAGTCGTTATTTGACCCAGTCCCGCTTTCTTCAATTCACTCTGGTACATAGTGAGTGATTCTTCGGCGGTGACAGACTGGTCATCGTCAGTCGTATAGATGGCGGAGCGATATTGAGTGCCGAGATCATTTCCCTGCCGAGCACCTTGAGTCGGATTATGGCTTTCCCAGAAAACCTTGAGCAATTCGGCATAGCTAACGACGGCTGGGTCGAAAGTCACCATTACGACTTCGGCATGCCCCGTCGTACCAGCGCAAACCTGTTTGTAATCTGGATTCGGAGACTGGCCGCCGGCATAGCCCACAGCTGTTGAGAAGACACCGGGGGTTTCCCAAAAGCATCTCTCCGCCCCCCAAAAACATCCGAGCCCAAATACAGCTTGTCGCAAGTGCGCCGCGAAGGGTTTCTGAATCGGGTTGCCATTAACAAAATGACTGTTGAGGATTTCAGCCTGCCTATTACTCATTATTTTCTCGTTGTTTGTGAGCTTAATCGGACTTGATAGCGCGCGCCGCGACGCGGGCGGTCGATAATACCGTTTGTGACCTCAAAACGCACTGCGGTTGATTTGGTTCGATTCCAGTCGACCGCTCGATACGCTGCGCGAATCGTCTTTGCATTCGGCATTGTCGATGGCTGGGAGTGCCGTGAGCATCGCAATTGTAATGATTATCAGGCTAAGTCTAGGACATCAATCTGCCGCTTATTTATTTTTTGATTTTTTTCAGAGCTGAAGCTTTTCGAAGCGACTCGAGATCCGTCAATCGATAGGAGAATGGGTGCTCGAAAACAATGCCAAGAGTTTCCACAGATTTGCCGTCGACGATTCTTGGGCGATAGGTTCGGCTTTGCATCTCTCTATGAACCATTCGCTGCATATCACTGAATTCAGTCGGAAAAACCTCAGATTGTAGGTTTCGAACTTGACCACGCGCCGATACATTATATTGAACTATGACTCGTCCAGCGGCGATGTCATTAGGCGATACGCCTTCATTTGATGAGCCGCCGACGTATATCGGCAGTCGGCGCGTTTTTATTGGTGCAACGTTAGACAATAATTCACTGCGTAGCGACAAGCGTTCCTCGTCGACAGACAGATACTGCCAGACCCGTGCATAGATTCTTCGCGCGCGGCTAAGGAGTAATGCTGAACGGCTTGAGGCCGAGTAGATATAGTAATCAGCCAGTGCTAGCTGTGCGGCAACATATTCGCGTACACCAATATCGTCCGACTTCTCTGCGATTCGTACGCCTCGTTTGAAATATATTTCGCCGTCCAACATTACTCTGTCGCTTTGATTGCGTGTCGTGTCGATAAAGTAGAATGACTCACCAAGTTTGCGCAGCGGCTCAACTAGCAACTTATTATTCTTGCCTGAGCTCGATTCAATGATACGAATCACTCGTCTGTACGTTGCTCGCTCCTCTTTGTAAGAGCCCACACGGTGCTGCCAAATCGCGCGCTTCATTAACGATGGCAGTAGGCCTATGAGGTCTTCCTCGAAATGTTTAACATTCAGGACATGTATCCTATCGAGAGCGTCGCGGGCTCCTTTCGTATTTCCCATACGGATGTAGATTTCCGCGATTGATTCGAGAATTTCTATTTGGTCGAGGTTATGCGGCCCTTTATTGACATGCGTTATGTGTGCGGCTCGATAAAATGTTTTTCTCGCTTGATTAGGCCGCCCGCTCGCCAATTGTGATGC
>JABIQN010000073.1 GCA_018699395.1 Gammaproteobacteria bacterium | reverse complement strand
GGCGGCGCGCCCTCGGCGCGAATGCGCGCCGGCGGAATCCGGACCTCATCACCCTCCTCCAGTTTGTATTCGGCTCGAATTCGACCACCATTGATGCGCACCTCACCCTTGCGTAGTAGTCGATACACTCGGCCTTTCGGTACACCCGGCAACTCTCCACGCAGGAAATTGTCGATTCTCTGCCCTGCCCGCTCAGCATCAATGACGATTTTGCGAACCTGGGTCATGGTCGTACCAGCGATTTCTTGGTCTTTCGTGCCAGACGGCGGCTTTTCTTGCATGATCAATAACTTGAAGTGGGGTAATGGTGTGCTATATTAGCTTCCTGCGAGCCTCTGGCATACTGAAGTTCGCATCTCAATCAACTTTTTTTTGGTCTCGCGATCTGCGAGACCTGATTTCAGAAGGCAGCAAAACCGGAATCCGGATTGTGCCGAAGCGGCAGAGCCGCAGGGAAATCATGCTGATTTTACTATGGGTGCTGACGATGTTACGTCAGACTCAAAACGAAATGTTAGACTTAATTGATGGCGCAATCCGGCGCCTCGTTCGTTTGCGTGACCTCCCCTCTGCCCGCATTGCACTACCACCCCCCACATTGCTGTCCTCACTTACTCGAGTAGGACAATATGAAAAGAATGCTAATCAATGCAACTCAAGAAGAAGAGTTGCGTATGGCGATGGTCGACGGCCAACTGCTCTACGACCTCAATATCGAAGCACCAGCTAGCGAACGCAAAAAAGCTAATATATACAAAGGAAAGATCACACGCGTCGAGCCCAGCCTCGAAGCTGCGTTTGTAGACTACGGCGCTGATCGCCACGGCTTCCTGCCGATGAAGGAAATTTCCAGCGAATATTACGTTAAGAACAACAAGTCTGGCGGCAAGCCCAATATTCGAGATGTTCTTAAAGAGGGGCAGGATATTGTTGTCCAGGTCGACAAGGAAGAGCGCGGCAATAAAGGCGCTGCGCTAACGACCTTCGTCAGCCTTGCTGGTCGATTCATTGTATTGAAGCCGAACAAGGACCACTCCGGTGGTGTCTCTCGGCGCATCACAGGCGACGATCGGGATCTCGCGCGACAAGCGCTGAATGAGATTGAAATCCCGGAGAACATGAGCGTCATCCTCCGCACGGCCGGCATTGATCGCGGTGCAGAGGAGCTCGCTTGGGATCTGCAAAATCTACTTACCGTCTGGACCGCAATACTTAACGTAGTGCTGGAGCGTACATCACCATTCCTGATCTATCGTGAAAGCGACTCCGTTGTGCGCGCGTTACGTGACTACCTGACCAACGAGATCGGCGAGATCCTGATTGACGATGAGGCAACCTATAAAGACGCTTATGAGCACGTTGAACAAACGATGCCGCACAATCTCAAGAAGCTAAAGCACTACGTTGATCCAGTTCCTCTGTTTACGCGATTCCAGATCGAATCCCAGATCGAATCTGCTTTCGCTCACAATGTAACGCTGCCGTCCGGTGGCAGCATCGTGATTGACCATACTGAAGCCTTGGTATCTATTGACATCAACTCCGCGCGAGCGACGAAAGGTAGCGATATCGAAGCAACTGCTTTCAATACCAATCTTGAAGCCGCTGATGAGGTTGCGCGTCAATTGCGAATTCGCGATCTTGGCGGCCTGGTCGTTATTGATTTCATCGATATGGGCCCTCAAAAGAATCAGCGTGAAGTCGAGAGTCGCTTACGCAATGCCGTTCATGAAGATCGAGCTCGCGTACAGATCGGCAAGATCAGCCGATTTGGACTGCTTGAAATGTCACGACAACGACTCCGGCCGTCTATTGGCGAGTCCGCCTATAAGACCTGCCCTCGTTGCACCGGTTCTGGCACCATTCGCGGTACTGAATCATTGGCGCTCGCGATTCTCCGCATTATTGGCGAGGAGGCGCGCAAGGAACGTACATCGAAGGTTATCGCTCAGCTGCCAGTAGAGGTGGCAACGTATCTCTTAAATGAAAAGCGTGACTGGGTACAAAACCTTGAAGATAGAAATGAAACTCAGGTTGTCCTGGTAGCGAACTCACACCTGGAAACGCCACACTATGACGTTCGTCGTGTACGCGACGATCAAATGGATTTACCTGAAAACCTAGGTGCCAGTTTCGCACTGACACACGATATGGTCGAGCCCGAGTCTCCGCAAGCGATATTGGCACGCAAGGGTGCCGAACCAGCGGCTGTTGGCACATTGAAGCCATCGACACCCGCACCACAACGCAAGAAACCGGGCGGAAAAGGACTTTGGGCAACCATAATCGGCTGGTTTAGTAGTAGTGACGATGGCAAGAAGAAGAAATCACAGCAGCATCGTAACAAGAGCTCTCAAGGCAACCGCGGACGACGAGCGCAACAGCAATCGCGTGGCCGAAACGACAATCGCGGCAACCAACGCAAAAAAACTGGCATGAAGGCCGGTGGCAAGCAAGCTAATAATAAGAAGAAGCAGCCAAAAGACGTCGATCAGAAGTCGAATCAGAGCCAGAGCCAAAATCAGCAGCAGCAGAAGCAAGGCCAGGATGGACAAGCTGATGATGGCAACAGTGAGCAAAAGCGGACTCGTAGTCGCCGCGGTCGTGGTGACCGTCGTCGTCGTAACTCAGGCGATAAAACTGAACAGACGCAAGAAAATCAGCAGCGAAATGCTAGCAGTGAAACGTCGGATCAACAATCGACTGATAATTCGCAGACATTTGATAAGCCTCGCCAGCAGCAGCCTCAGGAGCAGCAGCCTCAGGAGCAGCAGCCTCAGGACAGCTTACCTAAAGAACAACAACCTCAGGCAAGTAAGCTAGTAGCAGATAAAAAACCTCAGTCAGAGGAAAAGCCTACCCCCAATCAGAGTAAAGATGTGACTGACGGCAAGCCGAAACCTCGTCGTCGCAGGTCCAAAGCAGACGGTCCACCGAAAGCTCGCACCGGTGCTGGGCGCACTACAGACTCACCTAAGACTGACGACACGGCATCGCATAAGACTCCCGTGGAACAAGAAAAGACTAAACCAGTGAAAACTGAATCAAGGCCGGAACCTAAGGCTGAACCGAAACCAGTTATAGAAAAGAAATCGGAGCCAAGGCCCGCCGCTAAAACCAAGAGCAAACCGAAACCTACTCCGAAGGCGGAGTCAAAGCCTACTGCCGAAGCGAAGCCAGCTGCACGGCTACTGCCGTGGGATGTTGAGTAAGCTCAGGCGAAAAATCCATTAGGATAGCGTCTCGAGCAAACCTCGGGACGCTTTTTCCACCAGATCTAGAACGCGCTCAAATCCGGCACCACCACCGTAGTAAGGATCCGGAACTTCGGTTTCGGTATCGAATGCAAAACTCAGGAACAACGATATTTTATCGCGATATTCGTCTGTAGATTGCTCCTGTAGCTTTATCAGATTGTCTTCATCCATCGCAATAATATGATCAAACCTCTCAAAATCGTCATCCGTTACCCGTCGAGCCTTTAATCCGACTAACGACACCCCCCTGCGCTCTGCAGCGGCCATAGCCCTGCGGTCTGGCGGCTCACCGACGTGATAGGCATGTGTTCCTGCCGAATCCACAGTAATTTCTTCATCAAGTCCGGCCTCATTAACGAAGTGCCTGAATACTCCCTCTGCTGTCGGCGACCGACAAATATTACCCATGCAGACAAACAAGACTGAAACATTTCCTTTGTTATTCAACATTGATTGATCCATTGTTACCGGTCAATGATCTGGATGCCTGCCTAACTCAATTCGGCGGCAGCCCTAAGTAAGTCTTCGGCCGTATCGACACCAATCCCAGGTCGTTCCGCTGGAATACCGACAGCGATGGTCATGCCAAGAGAAAGCGCGCGCAGTTGTTCCAACTGTTCACTAACTTCGAGTGGTGAAGGCTCCGCGGCAACCAACTGTCGTAGGACACTACATCGATATGCGTATATCCCATGATGATGCAGAGCTGTTCGTATCGCTAGTTCGTCCTGACCTGACTCACATGCATGCGGAATAACGGACCGCGAAAAGTAAATTGCATGGGCATTCAAGTTGCGAATCACTTTCACGCAATTCGGGCTCTCAAAATCATTACGAGTTAAGAATGGCGATGCCAGCGTCGAGACATCTACTGCGGCATCAGTAAGTAGCTTGGCACATTGCTTGATCAATATTGCGGGCATCGATGGCTCATCACCTTGCAGGTTAACGACGACTTGAGCATCATCCCAATCTCGCAGGTCAGCAACCTCTGCAATCCGCTCTGTGCCAGATTGATGACCTTCTGCCGTCATGCAGACTGTTGCCCCAAACGATTCTGCAGCATCGACAATTCGCTTATCATCAGTCGCAATGACGACTTCCGCTGCCCCACTTTCCACGCCACGCTCATAGACATGCTGAATCATCGGCTTGCCATTTAGATTCAGTAGAGGTTTACCCGGTAATCTTGTGGAAGCGTAACGCGACGGAATGACGACAACGAACTCTATCATCGCACTTCTCTGCAGCCTTGCAAGCGCATTTCTATTTTCTCAATCAACGCCGACGACATTGCGGGATCCATATTTAATTCGACAGGGACAAACCAAAATTTGTCAGAAAGGTTTCTACCGAGTTTAACTGCATCTTTCTCTGTCATGAAGACCTCAAACTGATCACTAAAATTTAGATTCGCCATAGTAAGTGCGGCATGGTCGGGAAAACTGTGCTCAATGATTTGAATATTGTGCGAGCGTAGGAGGTCAAAGAAACGTGCCGGATTCCCTATACCGGCGACAGCGTGCACCGTCGTTCCACTGAATCCCTGTAACGGTCGAGTCAGGGAACCATTCAAGCGATTCGCGTCCGATGCCAAGAGCTCGAATGAGATCGAATTCGGAAAGTCACCCTCTCCGTTAACCAGAATCTGGTCAACGCTTTTCAGTCGCCGAGGCATCTCTCGTAACGGCCCTGAAGGAATGAGGCGAAAATTGCCCAGTCCACGAGCCCCGTCAATAACGCAAATTTCGAAATCGCGCTCCAGTTGCAAATGCTGCAAGCCATCATCGGCAACAATGACGTTGACACCGTCATCGACCAACATTGATGCCGCTCGTACACGGTTCGCGTCTACTACAATAGGGCAGCGCCCTCTTCTGGCGAGCAATAACGGCTCATCGCCAACCACTGCTGCATCGCTGTAAATATCGACCTTCATAGAGCTACCGGATTTACTGCCGCCGTAGCCACGGCTGACAATACCTGGGGTATATCCCCTGCTGCGCAATTCGTTCACAAGCCATATCACCGTGGGCGTCTTCCCCGTTCCGCCCACCATAATATTACCAACAACTATAACGGGAACCTCAGCTTTTCTGGTCGGCAGTACTCCATAGCGATAGAGTAATACTCTGAGTCTCAGTATCAGCCAATAGAGGCCACTTAGCGGTAGCAACAGTAATCCTGATGCTGCACCTTCATACCAGACCCGGTGAATCCATCTGTATGTAACGCTCACGGCCTTTATTACTTGTCGCTAAACTGCATGCGATACAGAGCAGCGTAACCACCGTCTTTGGCGAGAAGCGCTGAATGTGTTCCGGACTCAACGATCTTCCCTGCATCGAGAACGATGATCTTGTCCGCCTTCTCAATGGTGGATAAACGATGGGCGATAACTAGCGTCGTACGATTTTTCATCAGCACATTCAAAGCGTCCTGAATTCGTCGCTCCGATTGTACGTCCAGCGCGGACGTCGCTTCGTCAAGGATTAGCACTGGCGCGTTTTTAAGCAAAGCCCGGCCGATCGCTATACGCTGACGCTGACCTCCAGATAACAACACACCGCGGTCGCCAACGATTGTTTCCATTCCATCCGATAAATCGTTGGCGAAGTCCAACACATACGCTGCTTCAGCAGCCCGCATCAAATCCTCTTCGGAATGAGACTTGAGTTGTCCGTACGCGAGGTTGTTTCGGATTGTGTCGTTGAATAGAACTACATCCTGACTGACCAAAGCAATATTGCTGCGCAAGCTATCCAGTGTGAAATCACGGATAGATACGTCGTCAATCAAAATATCGCCGGAATCCATTTCATAGAATCGTGGCAGCAAGCTCGCAAGTGTCGACTTGCCGCTTCCCGAATGGCCAACGATCGCTAATGTTTTTCCGGCGCCGATAGAAACACTAACACCATCAATGACTGGGCCATCGCCATCGTCGTAGGAGAACCCGACGTTATCGAACTGCACTCTGCCATGAACACGATCAATTGCGTATGTACCCAAGTCACTCTCATCTTTCTCATCGAGAACCATGAACAGACTGTCGGCGCCGGCAACACCTCGTTGTAGCGTAGCATTTACGTTCGTAATTCGTCGCACGGGTTGCAACATCAACATCATCGCCGAGAAAAATGAAATAAACTGGCCCGGCGACAAGATACCCTTGATCGATTGGAGGCCGGCCATATAAATGACAAGCGCAATCCCAAATCCAAACACGACCTGCGTGATCGCAACACCTAATGAGCGCACGCGAATAAGTTTCAGGTTCTGCTTGCGATTGCCATCGTCAACTTTGGTCAGTCGGTCGCGCTCATACTCATATCCACCAAACGCTTTGACAACTGAGTTACCCCGAATAATTTCATCAGTCACCTGGGTTACTTCACCTACGGAATCCTGGATTCGTCCGCTGTAGCGGCGGAATGCGACACCCAGGAGTCGAACCAATACCGCAACTATTGGAAACAGGATCGCTACGAATATCGTTAGTGTTGGGCTGTGATATAACATGACGCCGAAAGCGGCAAGGACCGTCAACACATCCCGCACTGCGATGGTAACTACGCTGGTAACCGACTCGGCGACCATCTCAACGTTGTACGTCAGTCGCGACAACAAAGGTCCTGCGGCCTGAGAATCGAAGAATTTGATCGGTAATGTCAGGAACTTACTAAAGACCTCTCGTCTCAGATCACTAATTACGCTGCGGCCAATCCACCCCAGTGACGCCTCCGTCGCAAAGCCGGATAGGCCGCGCACGATGAAAATCCCCATAAATGCAATCGGTATCCACCTACCAGACTCAACCTTCTTTGCGACTAAGGTGTCGTCCATTAAAGGTTGCAGCAGATAGACGAGGCCCGCCTCAACCATTGCAGTGGCCATCATGCCAACAACCGCTATGAAGCCGATCAACTTATGTGGAGTAACGTAGCGCCAGAGGCGCTCATAGACTACTCGAACTTCAGGATCGATACGCTTACTCACTTCGTCGTGATTCCCTTGCTACTCGACCGGATCGTTAACAGTGGCGATGCTGATATGGGTAAAGCCTAGTCGACCGGCAACATCCATTACTGTGATGACGTATTGATGTTTGGCATTTGCATCGGCACTAATGATCATTGGCATGTTGCTTCGCCCTATCGAGACCTTCTGCAGGGCATTGCGAATTGTTTCAGGCCGATTGTTGATCAACTCACGTCCATTGACGAAATAGGTTCCAGTCATGGTAATCATGATGTCGATTTGCTCAAGTGGTTCCTCGACAACAGTCGAGCTATCAGCTTGCGGTAGACTAATATTGATTTGTGATTGCTTGACGAAACTTGTCGAGACCATGAAAAAGATTAGCAGTAAAAAGACAACATCGATCAGCGAGGTGAGATTCACCTCTGGCTGCGCGCGGACACGAAGACTGAGTTTCATTTGTTTATTTTTTCGCTGCGCCGATGCAGTGCCTCAACAAGCTTAATCGCTTCTTTCTCCATATCGACTACGAACGTGTCGATCCGCGTTCGATAGTATCGATAACCGATCAACGCCGGAATCGCGACTGTAAGTCCCGCAGCCGTCGTGATCAAAGCCTCGGCTATGCCACCAGCAAGGATCGTTGGGTTTCCAACACCATGGGCCGTTATTGCCGTGAATACCTTGACCATACCGATAACGGTACCGAGCAAGCCGAGCAACGGCGTGACTGCAGCGACCGTTCCAAGCGTCTCAAGATAACGTTCCAGCTCATGCACAACGTGACGGCCCGTATCTTCGATAGAATCTTTCAGCACAGCCCGATCGCGATCGCGATTCATGAGCCCAGCCGCGAGTATCTGCCCCAGCGCCGAACTTTGATGCAGCGTCTGAATTTGCTTATGCTCAAGTTGGTTTTTCTTAACCCAACCCCAGACTTTGCTCGTGAGGTCCTCTGGAATAACCCGTTTCTGCTGTAGCGCCCAGGATCGCTCGAGAATGATGCCCATGGCGATAATCGCGCATAGAATAATGGGCAGCATCAGCCAACCACCGGATTTTACTATCTCAACCATAAGAACCTAATTAATCGCGAAAGTGGAAATATACAGTGGCGGAGACAAAAATTCTCGTTAATGCTGTACGGAGTCTTGCCAGAAGTGGCGTTACCGCATGCGTTCGTAACGCAGGTGGCAAACCCCACTTCTCTTACGCCCTCGAAAATTGTGGTGAAGGCCAGTATGCATGCACATGAGATTGGAGGTATCTGACACGCTGGTCACAAGTAATATCACGCAAAACTCCGAGTTGAGTGGAACCCTGCTATGCTGCGCCGCGAAACCTCCTACCAGGGGAAGTAGGCAGGCTCTTACTATGGATATCGTGGAAATCGGCGTATTCCATCAAAACCGGACCATCATTCAATGCCAAGGCGCTTTTTCAGGAAATTCGCATTTAAGCGCCGCCAGCTCAGTACGCAGTGGTATATGTCGCCGTTTCAAAATCTATTGCATGACCACCGTCTCTGGGGTATTCGCCGTCGGACTGTAGTTCCAGCATTCGCAATAGGCTTATTCATTGCTTTTATGCCAATTCCTGGGCATACGCTCACAGGTGCACTATTGGCGCTCATGATGCGAGTGAATATTCCTGTGGCGGCTCTCGCAACCTGGATCAGCAATCCGCTGACGATGGGGCCGATGTATTACTTTGCCTACCGCCTCGGTCGGACCCTACTGGATACACCCTTGCGAAAGTTTCAATTTGAAATGTCGTGGGACTGGGTAACACACACTTTCGTCACAATTTGGCAACCAATGCTGCTGGGATGCGTCATTCTTGGCGTTGCTGCCGCGATCGCAGGATATGTCACGCTAGATTTGCTGTGGCGATCATCAGTCTCCGACTACAAAACTCGTAAACGAAAAAACCGACCCAACCGATAGTTTTAGTCTGCTGGTTTTAGCACTCCATCTTCGAGTATGAGAATACGATCCATCCTCGCTGCAATCGAATGATCATGTGTTACAACGACCAGGCTAGTCTTTAATTCCTGATTCAGCTCCAACAGTAACTTCAATACGTGACCACCATTGCCAGAATCCAGATTTCCTGTTGGCTCGTCGGCCAGAACAAGTGGTGGCCTAGTGATGAGCGCTCGCGCAACTGCTGCTCGCTGGCGTTCGCCACCGGACAACTCACCAGGCTTGTGGTGCAGTCGCTCGCCGAGTCCGACACGGCCTAATAAAGTTCGAGCCATTGCGATCGCGGAAACTCGTGGCTCGCGGCGGATCATCAGCGGCATTGCGACATTTTCTTCCGCGGTAAACTCTGGTAGAAGGTGATGGAACTGATACACGAAACCAACATTGCGATTACGCAAATCGCCTTTCACAGCCTCATTAGTACCGTGCATCGCCTCACCGTTTATGAAAACCTCCCCCTCATTCGGCTCATCGAGACCACCCATGATCTGCAGTAAGGTCGTCTTCCCTGAGCCGGACGCACCGATGATTGCCAGACGCTCACCAGGCTGCACTTGAAGATTCACACCGTGAAGAACGACCAGCGTCGATGCGCCTTCATTAAATTGTCGTACGACACCACGGCAATCGAGTATAGGTTCAGTCATATCTTAGGGCCTCAGCCGGCGCTGTTTTTGCAGCAATCCAGGCAGGGTAAATGGTTGAAATGAATGCTAATACAAGAGCGATCACTGCGATTACGGCAACATCGGCATAGCGCACTTCTGATGGTAGGTCGCTGATGAAATAAACATCAGCGGCGAGAAATTTAATGCCGAACGTTGATTCGAAAAAACCGATGATCAATTCAAGATTCAGGGCCAGCAGCACCCCAAAAAATACACCAGCGAGCGTCCCAATTATTCCGACAATACTGCCTTGTGTTACGAAGATTTTGAGAATACTGAGTGGACGGGTACCAATTGTTCTCAATATAGCAATATCAGTTTGCTTGTCTTTCACGACCATGACGAGCGTTGAAACGATATTGAACGCCGCAACGCCGATGATCATTAGCAGAATGACGAAAAGAATTGATTTTGTGATCTGTATTGAGCGGAAAAAATTGATGTGGCGTCGAGTCCAATCGCTAACCAGAACGCGCTTACCGTTCTCCAAAGCCACCTCGCGAACGATTGCAGGAGCCGCATAAATATCGCTTACAGCCAAGCGGACACCACTAATAGAGTCGCCCATCCAATACAATTTCTGCGCGTCAGCAATATTGATGAATGCAAGGCGGTGATCAAACTCATGCATGCCCACTCGGTATATCCCGCCAACGGTGAATCGCTTGGTCCTGGGCATAATTCCCGCCGGCGTAACCCGTCCCTCAGCTAAGGTCACTGTCACCTTATCTCCCACTTCGACTTTCATTGCGTCCGCCAGCTCAACGCCCAAAACAATTTTAAACGCGCCGGGCTCCAGCACCTCCAGTGACCCAACTTGCATGACGTGACTAATACCCGATACTTCGTTCTCGAGTACGGGATCGATGCCGCGTAATTCAGCGCCACTGATGTTCATCTCAGACACTAATAAAGCCTGACCATCGACATAAGGAGCTGTAGCACTGACCCGAGCATTATTGGTCGCGATCAAGGTAAGGGCTTCAGCATCTTCCAAGCGGCCGTCCGCAGCTTCGATACTTGCGTGCGCCGTCATTGTCAGCAAGCGATCCTGAAGCTCACGCTCGAATCCATTCACAACCGACATGACGACTATTAACACGGCAACCGCGATTGCAATGCCCAACATCGAAATCGCGGATATCAGCGACACAAAGCTATTGCTGCTTCGCGAGCGAACATAGCGATTGCCGATCCAATATTCAAAGCGCCCACTCATCAGCAACTACTCATAACGAAGCGCAGCAGCAGGATTAACCAGTGCAGCATGCCTTGCAGGATAAAGTGTGGCAAGTGAAGTCAATACAAATGCAGAAATCGCAATGACCACGACATCCTGCATTTCAAGCTCGGACGGGATATCGGTTACGTAATAAACGTCTCCAGGCATGATTTGAAAACCGAATAACTGTTCAAGAAATGGGACTATTGTTGGAATGTTAATCGCCAAAACCACGCCCAGACAGACACCCAATACCACGCCAGCCCAACCAATGACTGCACCCTGGACAAAGAATATTTTCACAATACCCTGTGGCGCCATACCCAATGTCCGCAACACCGCGATATCGGTTATCTTATCGGTTACGACCATGACTAGACTTGCCACGATATTGAATGCTGCAACACCAATAATCAGAGACAGAATGAGCGACATCATCATCTTTTCCAATCGAATCGCTCGAAAGTAGCTACCGTTCTCTATGGTCCAATCGCTGCTTGAAAAGTCGCTTCCAAGTTGTGCTTGCAAGGACCTCGAAATGGCCGGAGCAGTCAGCACATCATCCGCCCTGAACCGTACTGAACTGACAGCCGAACCGAGCCCCATAATCTCCGCTACGTCGCCCGCATGCACAAGCGCAAGTACAGCATCATGATGCTGAAGACCGGCCTCAAAAACGCCGCGCACGACGAAGCGCTCCAGTACCGGCTCCAGAGTTCCATCACCTACCGGTTTGGGTACTAGTAAGATGACGCCGTCACCGACGCGTGCACTTAAATCGTAGGCAAGAAGGCGGCCCAATATGATACTGCGTTCTCCGCGCTGTAAAACGTCAAGGTCACCTTCAATCATGTTGATCAGATCACCGGACAGCTCACGTTCGTGGGTAGGCTCGACTCCATGCACCATCACGGCAACAAGGTCTCTACCAGACTGAATCATGCCGTCCATTTGTACAAAAGGAGCCGCGGCTTTCACACCCGGCTCTGCCGCAACCGATGCAACAAGTGACTCCCAATCCTCTGTGGTCCCATCTGCTGCAGCAACTGAGCCATGCGCCGACATGCTCAACAGGCGTTCACGTAACTCGCCTTCAAAGCCATTCATAACCGAGAGAATTACGATTAACGCAGCCACACCCAGAGAGATCCCGATAAGGGAAATCAGCGTGATAAAAGACACGAATCGGGTGCGCCGCTTGGCCCGGAAATAGCGCAGCCCGACGAAGAGTTCGACGGGATTTAACATTCGCAAGCATTAAACCACATT
>JABIQN010000072.1 GCA_018699395.1 Gammaproteobacteria bacterium | reverse complement strand
TTTCTTGGTGGCCTTCTTTGCAACTTTCTTGGTGGCCTTCTTTGCAACTTTCTTGGTGACTTTTTTCTTATCCCCGACTGAGGACTTAGCAATTTTGGGCTCAGTCGCTTCCGTGGTCTCAACTTTGGCTTCTACCTTGGCTTTAGCAGCAACGTTCTCTTCCATGGGGGCCGTACCTTTAACTGCCGACGCTGCATCATCAGCAGCCAGAGTTTTCTTGGCTACCGATGTCACTGCAACTTTCTTAGCCGCTTTTTTCTTTCCTGGCTGCTTCTTCTTGGCGCGCGCCTTCTTTACGTTGCCGTCTTCATCAAGTTCAATGAAGTCGTCATCACTCAACGTAACTTCAGGAAGCGATGCCTTGCCGTCGAGTACGGCATCGGCAATAGCAGCTGCATATAGCTCGATTGCACGCGTGGCATCATCGTTGCCGGGAATAACGTAGTCGACACCTTCAGGTGAACAATTCGTATCAACAATTGCGACAACCGGGATACCCAGTTTCCTCGCTTCGCGAAGCGCAATGTCTTCGTGATCAACGTCCACAACAAACAGCACATCAGGAACCGTGCGCATTTCCTTGATACCGCCAAGGCTACGCTCGAGTTTTTCCTGTTCGCGCGTGAGGCCGAGAACTTCTTTCTTGGTAAGGCCCTCAAACGTACCGTCTTCGGCCATCTGCTCAAGCGTCGTCAATCGTTTTACAGATTGTCGAATCGTCTTGTAGTTGGTCAGCATACCACCAAGCCAGCGCTGACAGACAAACGGCATTTCGCAACGCTTGGCATGCATTTGCATTGCGTCGCGAGCGGCACGCTTTGTACCAACAAAAAGGACTTTTCCGCCATCGGCGACCGTACCTTTAACAAAGGCACAGGCTTCGCGCGCAAGCGGTAAGCTCATTTCAAGGTTGATGATGTGGATCTTGTTACGTTCGCCAAAGATGTAGGGTGACATCTTTGGATTCCAGTAACGGGTCTGATGACCAAAATGCACGCCAGCCTCTAGCATCTGGCGCATGGTTACGTCTGCCATATCGATTTCTCCGGGTTAGGCCTCCGCATACCCCATCCCACAACCTTTTTAACTAGGCACCCAGTGAAATGTGTCGGTATACGTGTGAAGTATTTGCCCTCTAATAACAACAATTTGCTACTGGGGCGCGCGCTTTATACCATAGCGGGCTTCGTCCAACAATGAAAAATATCTCAGCATGTCAGTAACAATCAAAACACCTGAGCAGCAAGAAAAAATGCGTGTCGCCGGTCGGCTCGCCGCTGACGTCCTCGATATGATTGGAGGTTACGTAAAACCTGGCATCAGCACGGACGAATTGGATCGTATTTGCCATGAATATATAACTGACGTGCAGGACGCCATCCCTGCCCCACTCAACTATAAAGGATTCCCGAAATCCATCTGCACATCTGTGAATCATGTGGTCTGCCATGGCATTCCGGGTGACAAAATCTTGAAGGCTGGAGATTCGATCAATATCGACATCACGGTGATCAAGGACGGCTTTCACGGTGACACTAGTCGCATGTTCTTTGCCGGGAAGCCCAACATCCAGGCTAAACGATTATCGGAAATAGCCTTTGAAAGCATGTGGTTAGGTATTGAAGAGCTGGGCCATGGCAAACGCCTCGGGGATATCGGCGCGGCCGTACAAAAGAATGTGGAGAGAAACCGGTTTTCTGTCGTTCGCGAGTACTGTGGGCACGGTATTGGCCAGGTATTTCACGAGGATCCTCAGGTCCTGCACTACGGCAAGCGTGATACCGGCCTCGAGCTTCGCGAGGGCATGACACTGACAATTGAGCCGATGGTGAACGCTGGAAAAGCTAATGTTCGCCTGCTACCGGATGGCTGGACGGTCGTAACCAAAGACCATAGCCTGTCGGCTCAATGGGAACATACTTGCCTGATCACCAAAAACGGTTTCGAGGTGTTGACGCTCGGCGCTGACTCACGATAAGCCTATCTTCCTTATGAGACAATGATGTATGGAGAAATTCGTGGCGCGCTAGCCAAGGTCGATGAAAACCTCAAAGCGCGGTTTTTAGCCGGTGAGTCCGTTGTAGGCCTTGTACACGCTCGCTCAAATGAAATTGATAAGTTACTGATCAGTCTCTGGAGCGATAACGTTAAAGAGCCTGAAGCCGCGCTGGTCGCGGTCGGCGGCTACGGACGTGGCGAACTGCACCCGAAATCGGACATCGACGTCATGATCCTCTTACCACAGGATGCATCTGCCAGCTGTAAGGAATCCCTGTCGGACTTTATTACCTGCCTATGGGATATCGGGCTCGAAATCGGACATAGCGTGCGCAATCTAACCGAGTGCGAGCAGGAGGCGCGTGCCGACCTGGTCATCGCAACGACGCTGATGGAATCGCGCTTGCTCATTGGGCCGCAAAGCCTGTTCGCTAAGATGCAGCAGCTCGTCGAGCCTGAGAACATGTGGTCCTCATCGGTATTTTTCAAAGAAAAGAAGAAAGAACAGATTCGTCGTCATCGCAGCTATCACGATACTGCCTATAACCTCGAGCCCAATATAAAAGGCAGCCCGGGCGGCTTGCGCGACATTCAGCTGGTCGGATGGGTGGCCAAACGGCATTTCGGCGCGTCGAACTTAGCTGAATTGGTCGATCATGAGTTTCTGACGCCAGGTCAACTACAGCGCCTGCAGGACGGTGAGCAATTTCTTTGGCGCATTCGATTCGCGTTGCACATCATTACGGGCCGCCGCGAAGATCGATTGTTGTTTGATTATCAAACGCATCTTGCAGAAATGCTCGGGTATGAGGACGCGACCTATACTTTGGCAGTCGAGCAGCTCATGCAGCGCTACTACCGCACTGTCATGGAGTTGAGTCGTCTCAATGAAATATTATTGCAGCAGTTCGAAGAAGCCATCCTTATGGACCCGAATGCACCGGCGAAGCCCCTTAATGAAAACTTTCAGATCAAGAACGGCTTCCTGCAAACCATCGACGAGAATACTTTTCAGCGCGAACCCTCTGCTCTACTCGAACTTTTCTTGTTACTCCAAGACAATCCCGAGCTGCGCGGTGTCAGCGCCTATACGGTTGGCTCAGTCAAGCGTCACCTGCACTTGATCGACGACGAATTTCGACAAAATCCGCGCAATCATCGGCTGTTCCTGAATATTCTGCGCGCCTCAGAAGGCATTACGCACGAACTACGTCGCATGAACCTGTATGGCGTGCTCGGGCTCTATATACCATCCTTCGGTCGAGTCGTCGGGCGTATGCAATACGATTTGTTTCACGCTTATACAGTCGACGAGCACACGCTATTTGTGGTCGGCAATTTACGACGCTTCGCTTTACAGCGCTTTAATGACGAATTTCCACACTGTAGCGAAATCATGCAGTCATTGGAGAAACCGGAACTTGCGTATCTGGGAGGCTTGTTTCATGACATAGCCAAAGGGCGTGGCGGAGATCATTCTGAGCTGGGCGCGGTGGATGCTGAAGCGTTTTGCCTTGAGCACGGGATCGGCAAGCCTGAGGCTCGCTTGGTCGCGTGGCTGGTTAGACATCACCTGATTCTTTCGTCGACGGCCCAGACAAAGGATCTTGGCGATCCCAACGTCATCAACGAGTTCGCAGAAATCATCGGTGATCAAACACGCCTCGATTATCTTTACGTCCTTACCATCGCAGATATCCGCGCTACTAATCCAAAGCTTTGGAATTCCTGGAAAGCGCAACTGTTTCACGATCTTTACGAATTGACCAAGCGTGCGTTTATTCGCGGTCTTGAGAATCCGCTCGACGGAGCGCAGCTTATTATCGAAAAGCAGGAAAAAGCCCGAGCTTACCTCGCTGCAGCGGCGGTGGATAATTCCTGCGTTGAAGTCGTGTGGCAGTTGTTTGACGACAATTACTTCCTGCGTTATCGGAGCTCCGAAGTTGCCTGGCACACTGAGTGGTTAGCGAACTCTGCCACTAAGATTCCTATTGGGTCGGTCGATGTCCGTCAGCGTCGCACAGGGGACGGCGTCGAAGCGGTCTTACTAACCAATCAGAGAAACCGAACCTTCGCTCATGTCACTGCCATGCTGGATGAGTTAGGCATGACCATTATGGATGCGCGAATCGTGCCTTTAGCGAACAACAGGAGCATCGATACCTATGTGTTTATGGAGTCTGACGAACGCGTCGATATTGACGAACATCGGATAAACAAGATTCGACGTTCGTTGACGCGTATCCTCTCGCTTGGCGATGAAGAAACCGTCGCGGTAACTCGCTCCATAACGCGTCAGGCGCGCATGTTTAATACTCCAACTCGGGTAAACTTCGACTCGACGATTTTAGGTGGACAGACTGTTTTCGAGCTAGTTGCAGCGGATCGACCCGGACTACTAAGCAGGATCGGAACCACATTTATGGAACAGGGGATCGACATCACCTCAGCGAAAATCATGACGATCGGGGAGCGCGCCGAAGATGTTTTCTATATTAGCGATTTATCAGGCAATCCACTGACTGAGGTTGCGCAGAGTCAACTTACAGAAGCTATACTGGTAAAACTGGTTGATTGATAAATTAAGTGGAAGAAACTCGAATGCAAGAACTGGAAAGCATAATTGAAGACGCCTTTGAGAATAGATCTCAGGGCTTTGAGGACAGAGAGAAGATTAGTGGAGCTGTGCAAATGGCTATCGAACTCCTCGACTCTGGGCGGGTACGTGTTGCGGAAAAAAGAGGCTCTGATTGGCATGTTAATCAATGGCTGAAAAAGGCCGTATTACTCAGCTTCGCCCTCAGCGACAACAAGGTCATTGAGGGCAGTCATAGTCGTTTTTACGACAAAGTTCCAATGAAGTATGCGGACTACACAGAAGATCAGTTCGCTG
>JABIQN010000007.1 GCA_018699395.1 Gammaproteobacteria bacterium | reverse complement strand
ATCGCATTCTTGGCTCGATATAGTGCAGCATCGGCATCCTGAGTAAGTGATTTCAAAGTGCCATGAACATCAAGTTCTGCAACCCCTCATCGAGATTCTTATTGGAATTTAAATCAATGAATCGTCGCTGTCGCCACCGCTACAACTGACCGCCATTCTGACGCATATGGCGATCGTTAGTGCTTAGCTCTTACCCTGAAAGGAAGTCAGGTAGGGTGAGCATAGTGCCTCAAACATATGGACTTTTCATCGTAACGTTATGCTGCGCGAGTGCCCACTCTACATGTTCTACAATCAAAGGTGATGTATCCTTCTGCCTTGATCTGAGTGCGGCAAGTACTTCAGTTGTGGTCTCCGCATTACCGAGCGCGACTGCAATATTTCTCAGCCACCGTTCGAATCCAATTCTTCGAATGGCGCTACCCTCCGTCTTGCGCAACCAGGTTGTTTCATTCCAGGCAAACAGATCAGTCAGTTGAGCAGTATCCAGCCCATGGCGTGGCGCGAAGTCTTCTTCTGCAGTTGGTTTTGCAAACTTATTCCAGGGGCAAAATAACTGACAATCATCGCATCCGTAGATTCGATTGCCGATGTCCTTTCGAAACTCGACCGGTATCGCGCCTTTGTTCTCAATGGTTAGATAGGAAATGCAGCGCCGGGCGTCGAGGGAGTACGGTGCGACGATGGCGTTAGTCGGACAGACATCGATGCACGCAGTACAGGATCCGCAATGCGACACTTCAGCGGTGTCGATCGGCAACGGAAGATCCGTATAGAGCTCCCCTAAGAAAAACCACGAGCCTGCATCTCTGTCGATCAGGTTTGTGTGTTTTCCGACCCAGCCGATACCTGACTTCTCGGCGAGCGCCTTTTCCAGTACCGGTGCGCTATCGACAAATACGCGGTATCCGAATTTCCCGATATTTTCCTCTATACGCCGTGCCAGGGCTCGCAGCCGTCCTCGAAGAACCTTGTGATAGTCACGTCCGAGGGCGTAGCGAGAAATATATGCGCTATGTCCGTCATCCAGTAGGTCTATGGCTATTGCTTGTTCTTGTGGCAGATAGTCCATGCGAACAGTGATGACTCGTAGTGTGCCCGGCATCAATTCTTGAGGTCTGCTGCGCTTAGTACCATGGCGCTCCATATATTCCATTGAGCCGTGAAAGTTGGATCGCAACCATTTAGCTAATCGCTCTTCCGCGACGGTGAGGTCGATGTCCGTAACACCGGTTTGTTGAAAGCCAAGTTCATGGCACCACGATATGACATTTCGCTTCAGCGATGTCATATCGGTACTTATATAAGTGTCTTTCGGTATTGTCACTGTTTGATCCTCATCAGGCACAGTATAATCGCGGCGATGCAATCACTACCCGTAAATATTTACTCAGTCGCGCCAGCTCAGCAGATCGATCGTATTTCTATCGGAGATCATGAGATACCGGGATATACATTGATGCAACGAGCTGGTGTGGTCACTGTCGGGGATGAGCTGCACGCGCGGGCGATCTGGTTGCGCTTAACGGTGAGTGCGGAATGATGGCGAGCGATGTCATCAGCGCGTTTCGGCTCGTGTTGCATCCATGAGCCAATTCCTAGTAGATGAGGCGGCCACAATCGCATTGGCAGAGAATTTGTACAATGCGATGCCCGAAAACAAGGCGGGCTGGACCGTCTTACTTACCGGTGAGCTGGGCGCTGGAAAATCGACGTTTGCTCGCGCATTCATTAAGTTTGCCGGGCATATTGGACCGGTGCCAAGCCCGACGTACACGTTAATCGAGCCCTATGAGTTGCCAGCTGGAACAATATATCACATTGATTTATATAGAGTTTCGGATCCTGAGGAACTAAGGTATCTGGGTTGGAGTGAGCTAGACTGTGGATTTCGCTTGGTCGAATGGCCAGATCGGGCACCGAATCTGGTGGCCGATGCCGACCTCAACGTCGAGCTTCACTATGATGGAGATTCACGCAGAGCATCAATTCATGGCTTGAGCGAACGCGGCTCCTCTTTGATTAAAAAGATTAACTAAGATTGGTATCTCTATAATTTTGAAGTGAAAAACTTGGTTTCTTTCGCTAAATTCGTATACTGACCCCACATAATCCATCGACTACAGAATTATGTCCTGATGATCCGTGCGCGACTGATACTGGTATTGCTCATTTTTTTGCTCAGCACAGCAGCAAAGGCGGGTTCGACCGTCGAAAACATCCGTGTTTGGTCGGAAAACGAGAAGACTCGTGTCGTACTTGATCTTAGCCATTCGACTGACCACAACATCTTCACTTTGCGTGGGCCAGACCGCCTCGTTATTGATCTAAAGGACAGCCGCCTGGCTGAATCACTGGACGTATTGCCGAAGGGTGCCGGCTCTGTGCGCTCTATTCGTAGCGCCATCCGCTCAAATGGTCAGCTGCGTGTGGTCTTGGACCTCACTAAGGGCGTGCATTCAAAAAGCTTTCGGGCTGGACCAAACTCTCAATACGGCGACCGGCTTGTAATTGATCTTACGCGCGCCGGAAATCTACAGCCGGTCAAGCGTGCCTCCGAGGAATACCAGTCTGGTAGGGATATTATCATTGCTATTGACGCCGGGCATGGCGGCTATGACCCGGGTGCGATCGGTCGCCGCTCAAAAGAAAAGGATCTCAACCCCGCCATTAGCAAAGAACTTGCACGTCGCATTACTGCCGAATCGGGCATGCAAGCGCTACTCATTCGTGACAGTGATGTATTTGTTGAACTTCGTGATCGCGTTGCGAAAGCCCGAAAGAACAAAGCGGATCTGTTTGTTTCAATTCATGCCGATGCATTTCACAATTCGCGTGCCAATGGTGCGTCAGTCTTTGCATTGAATCTTAAGGGTGCGAACGATGAAGCAGTAAGGCAGTTGGAGCGCAGAGAGACTGCGCCGGTGAGCGTGGGCGGTGTTTCCTTGCATGACAAGGATGAAGTATTGGCATCGGTCTTATTTGATCTGTCACAGAACGCATCGCTAAGCGTGAGTCTGGATGTCGGTGCGAGGGTCAGTCGTGAGATGAGTAAAGTCACGAAAATGCACAGTAAAGAGGTTAAGCAAAAGTCGCTACTGGTGCTAAAGGCCGCCGATATGGGTTCGATTCTAGTTGAAACTGGGTTCATTTCGAATGCGGCTGAAGAAAAGAAGCTCAGAAATAAGAAGCATCAAGCGCGTCTAGCTGGTGCTGTATTGGCCGGTATTCGAAGCTATTTCTACACAAATCCACCACCTGGTACACGGATAGCGATGGACGTGCGCCGCATACCGTCGAGCCAGGTGCGTCATGTGATTAGCAGTGGTGACACGATTTCTCAGATCGCCGAGCACTACAACGTCAGTACCGCGGCAATTCGTCGCGCAAACAAGCTTTTAACTGACAAAATACGTATCGGTCAGACGCTCAGTATTCCGGTATTCGCCGGCGGTTAGGTTAGCTAATGCGGCGAGACTTTGACGACGCTGTCGATGTTGGAATTTGGCCGCTTGTTTTTACATAGTCGTTGAGAGGAATCGATGAAACGTAATGTCATTCTCTTAATGGGAGCCACCGCGTCAGGTAAGACCGACGTCGCGATAAGCCTTTGTAAGAGGTTCCCATGTGACATTATCAGTGTCGATTCCGCGCTGGTTTATCGTGGAATGAACATTGGTACAGCGAAACCGGATACCGCATGCTTGCAACGGGTACCACATCAGCTGATCGATATTCGCGATCCGGAGAATAGCTACTCAGCCGGTGACTTCGTACGCGACGCGCGTGCTGCGATCGAAGTGAGTAGCGCAAAGGGACGGATTCCAATTCTTGTCGGCGGGACGATGATGTACTTCCGTGCGCTGACTGAAGGTATGGCCGAGCTTCCAGCAAAGAATCCTGATGTACGCGACTGTATCGACCGCGAAGCAGACGAGAGAGGTTGGCCATCCATGCACGCCGAACTCGAATCGCATGATCCAGAAATAGCAGCAAGGCTCAACCCAAATGATAGCCAGCGAATTCAAAGGGCACTTGAAGTCTTTCATATCAGTGGTAAGCCTATGAGTGAGTGGCATCGTGAGGCAATTCATGATGTTGGCAGCCTGAACTACATAAAGATTGCATTGACCATTGAGCCTCGCAGTTTATTGCATGAGCGCATCGAACAACGACTTGATCATATGATTGACAATGGATTCGAAAAAGAGATGGAGTCTCTGCGATGTCGCCCGGGCCTCAAGAGGGACTCTGCCGCAATGCGTTCAGTCGGTTACCGCCAGTTTTGGGCTCACCTAGATGGGGATTATTCCAGACAGGAAGCCAGAGATCGCAGTCTGTTTGCGACTCGACAGCTCGCGAAGCGACAATTGACCTGGTTACGCTCAGAACACGATGCGTTTTCGACGAATCCGCTTGAAGTAGACGCCATTGACACTATATCAGCACATCTTGTGGGGAAACTGGGCTGAATTGCTCTCGGATGACGAATTTCCTGTGATAGACTTTTTCATTGCTTTGGCTGAGCCTTGCAAAGGGCATCCGGCGCCACCGGAGTGCGAATCTCTACAACAAAAACAGAAGAATAAGGAGACCCAATGATGGCTAAAGGGCAGACGCTTCAAGATCCATTTCTCAATATCTTGCGAAAGGAAAAGGTTCCAGTATCTATTTACCTTGTAAACGGAATTAAGTTACAGGGGCAAGTGGATTCATTCGACCAGTTTGTGGTCTTACTCAAGAATAGTGTTAACCAGATGGTATACAAGCATGCAATTTCTACTGTCGTGCCTTCGCGTAATATTCGTCTTCCGATGCCGGATGACGAAGCTGGAGATGACGACGAGTAACTTCACAGTGATACCACCTTGTCAGGAGGTGGATTTTGTTTGAGCGCCCGAAAAGTGGTGAGCGAGCAGTGCTTATTCATTCGAGTCCAGATGGTTTAGCTGAGCAGTCCGATCGAGAAGAGTTCGCCGAACTGGCTATCTCGGCCGGAGCTTCTGTGGTAGCTGAGCTGGACACGTCCCGCAAACGGCCTAATCCGCGCTATTTTGTTGGTAAAGGGAAACTTGAGGATCTCAAGACCTTGATTCGGCAGAACGATGCCGAGCTGGTAATTTCTTGCGCGTCACTCCGACCGAGTCAGGAAAGAAATCTGGAGGCAGAGCTGAAGTGCCGCGTTTTGGATCGCGCGGGCCTGATTCTCGACATCTTTGCCCAGCGAGCACGTAGCTTTGAGGGCAAACTGCAGGTAGAGCTGGCGCAACTCAAGCACCTTTCGACGCGATTAGTTCGTGGCTGGACTCACCTGGAGCGCCAGAAAGGCGGCATTGGACTGCGCGGCCCAGGTGAAACTCAGTTGGAAACTGACCGGCGCTTGATCGGTGCGCGAATTCGACAATTAAATGATCGCCTCGAAACGGTAGGCATACGTCGCTCGATGAACCGGCAAAATCGTCTGAAAGCGGATATTCCAACGGTTGCGCTAGTCGGTTATACCAATGCGGGAAAATCAACGTTGTTCAATACACTAACCGATGCAGGTGTTTACGTTCAGGATCAACTGTTTGCGACCCTAGATCCCACAGTACGTCGCCTTGATCTGCCGGAGGGAGAGCACGTTGTGCTGGCTGATACGGTTGGTTTCGTGCGGGATCTGCCGCTTGAGCTTATTGCGGCATTCAAGTCGACATTACAAGAGGCACGAGAAGCAGACTTGATCCTGCATCTTATCGATGCGAGCGACCCTAACCGATGGCAACGAGTGCGTCAGGTGAATTCAGTTCTGCGTCAGTTAGATGCAGACAAAGTTCCGCAAATACGGGTGTACAATAAGATTGATAAGATGGATCGTCGGCCACGGTCGACGATCAGTAGTAAAGGCGAAGGTCGTGCGGTTTGGCTGTCAGCAGTGACTGGTAAAGGCCTGCCATTGCTGAAAAATGCAATCGCGAATCGCTTGAAGCAGGAAAAAACGGAACGAACCATCTATCTGCAACCGTCAGAGGGGCGTCAACGAGCCAAACTATTTGAGCTCGGTGCTGTCGTTAATGAACAAGTGCAGGAGGATGGTAGCTGGAGGCTGATGTTGCGGATGGCTGAAAAAGACTTGCGGCGATTCTTAAAGCATGAAAATCTTCAAACAGAACTAAGTAACGGATCAATTGGAAGGCAATAAATATTATGGCTAACAACGACTCAGGTAATGGTCACGACCCATGGAAGCGGGGTGGCGATGAGCCAAATGACCTCGATCAAATAGCGCGTATATGGCAAAAGCGTTTTGACAGCATTATTGGTGGCGGTGGCGGTGGCGGTGGCGGTGGCGGCGGTGCTTCCGTTGGATATGCATTAATCATCATGGTGGTTATTGCATGGGGTCTTACGGGGTTTTATCGGGTTGACGAAGCAGAGCGTGCTGTCGTACAGCGGTTTGGTGCTTATACGGAAACCTCATCGGCTGGGTTGCGATGGCATCTTCCGTTCCCGATTGAGGCGGTGGATATTGTCAATATTCAGGAAGTGAACGATTACAACTTCAGCACTGAAATGCTTACGGCTGATGAGCAGTACGTATTCATCGATATCGTTGTGCAATACCGTCGCACCGATCCAGTCTTATATAGCTTTGAGGTCGCCGATCCGGAGATCACTTTGCAGGACGTCACTGAAAGTGCGCTTCGTGGAGTTGTTGGGACGAGTTCTCTCGATTTATTGATCGGAAAGCGGCGCGAAGAAATTCCGGCGCGTACGATGGATGAATTGCAGGAGACCCTGGCGAATTACGGCGCTGGTACAGGCTTGACTGTTACGTCGATCAACCTGAATGTCGTCGATTATCCCAAGTCCGTGCAAGAAGCAGTCGACGATACACAGAAAGCTCGAAACGATCGTGACCGGTACCAACTGGAAGCAACAACATACTCGAACGACCTTATTCCGCGAGCACGCGGTGCTGCGCAGCGTGTGCTGCAGGATGCTGAGGCGTATAGAGATCGAGTGATAGCGGATTCCGCAGGTGAGGCATCACGCTTTGAGGCGCTGCTCGTCGAGTATCAAAAGGCGCCGCGTGTTACGCGCGATCGATTGTATCTTGATGCAATTGAGAACGTTTACAGCCTGACTAATAAGGTTATTATTGATTCTGAAGGCAGCGGGAACTTGTTATACCTGCCGCTTGATCAGCTAATGCGCCAGTCCAATAGTGGAGCTGCAAATAGCAATGTGTCACGTACCGGTGACCAAGAGCTGCAATTATTCGATTCCGCGCCCGCTAGTCGAGCGGAAGAAAGTCGTGCAAGGAGGACCCGCGAATGAGTAATTTAAGATTCCCAGTGGCTGTAATTTTCAGCCTCAGTCTCGTTGCACTTGGGCTTTCCGCGTATACGGTTAATGAGCGAGAGCTTGCAATTAAGTTACAGGTTGGCGAGGTTGTTGAGGCCAAGATTGAGCCAGGCCTGCATTTTAAGTTGCCCTTCGTGCAGACGGTTCGCAAATTTCCAAGTCGAATACTGAAAATCGACGATGCACCACAGCGCGTGTTCACGCTCGAGCGTACGGCAATGACAGTCGACTACTTTGTTAAGTGGCAAATCGTTGATGAGGTACCGTTCTATACATCGACCGGTGGCTCACAAGGCGTTGCTATGGATCGTTTACGTGAGATTATCAAGAACTCCATTGTTACCGAGTTTGGTAAGCGTACTATCGTCGAAGCGATTTCGGTGGAACGAGTTGAGTTAATGCGAGATATGCTTGCCAATGCGACGGAAACGGCGCAAGGGCTCGGTGTGGAGCTTGTCGACTTTCGTGTCAAGCAGGTCGAGTTCGTGTCTGAGGTCCGCAACTCTGTTTACAATCAGATGCGAGAGGAACGTGCTCGAGTTGCCGCTGAAACGCGAGCAGAGGGCCGGGAGGCCGCTGAACTCATTCGCTCGACAGCGGATAAGGATCGAACCATCCTTCTCGCTGATGCATATCGAGAAAGTCAGATCATTCGCGGAATCGGTGATGCGCGCGCCGCCGAAATTTATGCTAATGCTTATACTAAGGATGCGGAGTTTTATTCGTTCTACCGTAGTATCGATGCGTATAAGAAGTCGATGGGTAAGGCGGGTGACTTGCTTATTTTGGATCCGAATAATGAGTTCTTCCAATACCTGAATCAGTCGAGAGGCAATCAATAGCCACTGAGATTTTCACGGCGTTGGCACTTGTCCTTATTATTGAGGGCATGCTGCCATTTATGTCGCCTCAAAAATACCGCGAGCTAGTGGCGGAAATTTTACAGCTGGGCGACAATCACATCCGGACAGTCGGTCTTGTGGTCATGGTCGTCGGATTAATAATTCTGTTTCTGATGCGCGGCTAAAGAGCAAAATACGATGGGAAAAAATGTAGTTGTCATCGGTACCCAATGGGGTGACGAAGGCAAGGGAAAAATTGTGGACCTCTTAACGGAGCGAGCTGCCGCCGTCGTCCGGTTTCAAGGAGGGCATAATGCAGGCCATACGTTGGTTATCGATGGCGTAACAACCGTATTGCATCTGATTCCATCGGGCATTCTTCGTGATGGTGTTAGTTGCCTTATTGGTAATGGCGTTGTTTTGGCGTTGGATGCTCTTGTTGCCGAGGCTGATGCGTTAATCGAAAGCGGCGTTCCTGTCTATGAGCGTCTCAAGATCAGTCCGGGATGCCCACTGATATTGCCTTCACATGCCGCACTCGATGCGGCCAGAGAGAAAGCAAGAGGTTCCAGCGCCATTGGCACAACGGGTCGCGGAATTGGGCCAGCCTATGAAGACAAAGTTTCACGGCGGGCATTGAGGCTATCTGATCTTTTAGTCCCCGCGACCTTTGCAGGTAAGCTCGAGGAGATTCTTGACTATCACAACTTCCTATTGAAGAAATACTATGGCGCAGAAACTATAGGCTTTGCAAAGACGCTCGACGAGGCGTTGGGATATGCCGAGATTGTCATGCCGATAACGGCCGATATTACACAGGTTCTTCAGGACCTTGCGGACTCGAGCCAGAGCATCTTATTTGAGGGCGCACAGGGCAGCTTCCTAGATATCGATCATGGTACCTATCCATACGTAACGTCGTCGAATACGGTTGCGGCAGCTGCGAGTACGGGCACAGGTATTGGCCCCCGTAATCTTGATTACATCCTCGGTATAGTGAAGGCTTATACAACCCGAGTCGGCGCTGGGCCATTCCCAACCGAATTATTCGATGACCAGGGTGCGCACTTGGCAAGAGTTGGCGCCGAATTTGGTGCGACAACAGGCCGGCCTCGTCGGTGTGGTTGGTTTGACGCGGTTGCATTGCGTCGCTCGATTATCAACAGTAGCGTGTCTGGTCTATGCGTGACTAAGCTGGATGTTCTTGACGACTTGGCGGCCATTCAAATTTGTGTCGGCTACACGATCGACGGTAACGCGATACCTGGGCTACCAGCCGTATTAGATCAGTTTGCAGAATGTGCGCCAGTATATGAAGAATGGCCGGGCTGGCAGGAATCTACCGTTGGAGTTACTAACTTTGACGATTTGCCACAAAAGGCGCGTGATTATCTCACGCGAATCGAAGAGCTTGCGGGTGTGCCAGTCGATATTATTTCAACTGGGCCGGACCGGGAGCAGACGATTATTAAGACGCATCCATTCGGCCAGTAATAAATGCATCGAGCAATCTGATTGGAGGTAAGGGCTGATTGCGCCACCGCTGACGAACGCAGTAGCGTTGTTGGGCGTATTCTGTGGTTTAAATGGTGGGCCTTTTAAATAACGACTAGCGACGATGCGGCAAGGGCCGGGCAACGCAACTCATTGGCGCCGGCCCCCTGAATTATCAGGTACTTGGTCGTCATGCAGTACCCTCTATACGAACATCAAACCCGTGTTCGTCATTTCCGACATGCGCTCGAACGCCGTAGACGTCCTCCATCATCTGCGATGTCAGCGTTTCAGCGGGTGTTCCCTCGGCGAAAATGCGGCCATTTTTCATCCAGACTAGGTGATCAGCTACGCGAGCGGCGAGGGGGATTTCGTGAAGGACAACTAGGGCGCCGCCACCATCGTCGACATAGTGTCGGAGTAAATTGGCGATACGAATTTGATGACGAGGATCAAGTTCCGCGACCGGTTCGTCAGCTATCAGCAAGGGAGTCTGCGCAGCAATAGCGCGGGCGAAGTGGACTCTTGCGAGTTCACCGCCAGACAGGGTGGTGGTGGCCCTCTCCGCAAGTTTATTGAGATCACAGGCGGTGATAGCGTTCATGACAGCCGCCGTGTCTTCAGGATTCAGTCGATCGAGCGCAGCGCCATGAGCGAATCGCCCGAGTGCAACGACATCCATCACTCTGTTTGGCCAGGCCAATGGCTGGTGTTGCGGTAAGTAGGAAACAAGCCTTGCACGATCTTGCGGTGCCATTTCGGAGCACGTAACGCCGTCGAGTTCCACCGAGCCGCCGCTTGTCTTGGTCAGCCCCATCAAGGCACGTAATAATGAAGTTTTTCCCGCGCCATTCGGGCCGAGTATCGCAACTAGTTCGCCAGGCTGAAGTGAAACCGTGGCATCACGAAGGATTGAAGTTCCAGCGACCTCAATGCTGACCTTATGAGCGACGAGCTTAGTCATGCACGGCGCGTCGCTGGATCGCAATCCAGATGAATGCTGGTGCACCGATAATGGCTGCGACAACACCGAGCTTCAGCTCCGACGTTGTCGGCAGCAGTCTCACGCCGATATCGGCGATGACGAGTATTAAGCCACCCAATAACGCACTGGGAAATAAACTTCGAGCCGGGTCGTAGTGAACGATTGGTCGTACAATATGGGGCGCAACAATGCCGATAAATCCAATAGCGCCGGCCAAGGCCACAGATGCTCCGGTTGCCAGACCCGCACCGAGTACTACTGCTATACGCTGTTGGCGAAGATTGAGGCCGACTCCGCTCGCCGCCTCCTCGCCAAGCGTCAATGCAGATAGCCCCCTGCGTGTGAAGAGTAAAATTCCGAAGCCAGCAATCATGAAGGGCATCACGATCAGGATGTCATCAAAGCTTCGATTAGCAACTGAGCCGAGCAGCCAGTTGATCATGTCCGACAACGAGAACGGATTTGGCGCGAGATTCAGCAGTAGCGACATTGCTGCTGCTGAAAAACTTGAGAGACCAACACCGATCAGGATTAATGTCACCACTGACTGAACGCGAATTGCTGCGGCCGTTAATAGTCCGGTTGCCACGAGAGCGCCAGCGATGGAATAGATAGGCAACAAGAATGGTGAACTTGCGGCGAAACCGTAATACAGGGCGAATGTCGCTGATAAAGAAGCTGTTGCCGTAACGCCCAATACACCGGGCTCCGCCAATGGATTGCGAAGCAAGCCCTGTAAAGCCGCGCCGCTCATTCCGAGTGCCGCTCCGACAGCAAGGGCTGACAGAGCTCTTGGAAGTCGGATTTGCCAAATTACAATGATATCCGCGGGAGAGGATTGCCCAAAGAGAGCAGCCAAGACCCGAGAAAACTCCATTGGCGTTGAGCCCAAAGTGCAGGCTGCGATAATTGCGACGATGCAGCTGGCAAGCAGTGACAGATTAAGTTGATATGACGTCATTGATTGCCATCAATGGTTGCGCTGTTCGCTAGGGCTTCAATTGCATCCAGCAGGTACCAACCAGCGCAGGCTGTCCAAGCACCCTGTAACATGACGGTCGGTTGATCGATCATCTGATTCTTTGCTACTGGATGACGCATAGGACTCCACATAGATAGATAATTTTCTTCTGCGGTGAAAAATGCGGCAGCGATTACGGCTGGTTGCTCATACGCGAGGCGCTCCAATGGAATTGATCTCCATCCTGGCTGGCGCTGGAAGTTCTCGAGATCCGCCGCCTGGAGCATTTCGTGAATGAGTGTGCCGGGCCCGCTGGTAACGCCCGTCGGCGTCATATAAAGCGCCATTCGTTTTGAGTTCGATTTGTGAATGCTTTCTAGCCGACGATTCATTGTAGAAATGATTTTCTCGCCTTGCTGCGTTACCCCAAGACCATCTGCAACATGTCGTATTGCGTTACGAATATCTTCAAGACTATTAGTAAGCGGAACCTGTAATACCGAAACACCTGCGAGCTCGAAGAACCTGCTGGCATACGGACCACCGCCATAAGAGCGAATTATTAGATCAGGCTTGAGGGCGAGTACATCCTCAGCAATGGGTCGCACTGTAGGGATATTGGTAGTGCTATCACGCATGTAGGAAAAATGCTTGCCCGCATTGGGTGACACAGCGAGGATTCGCGCGCGTGGCAACATCTTAAGAACGTATTGGTCAGCACAGAAGTCGAGACTGACTATTCGTTCCGCATCCGGAGCCGCAATTGTTGCGTTGTTTGCGAAAATCACAAGCACTATAGCGGTGATAGTAGAACACTTCATTAGCCGATTAAAAACTCAGATGTGCGCCGAGATGGCCGGAAATTCCAGGCGTTCCGTAGCCGATGATTTGTTGATATTGCTTGTCAAATAGATTTTCGATTCGCGCATATATTTCCACATTATCGCTAATGGCATAGCGACTTGCGATATCAACTCGTGACCATGAATCGACAACACCGTTCGGGTCCTGTTCTTTACCGTTATATTTGATCTGCACAGTACCGTTCAGGCGGCCATCCGGATTGAACGAGAAAATCAAATCACCCGAGTGTTTGGGCACCCTAATGAGTGGTGTCCCGTCGCCGTCTTTGGCATTAATGTAAGCGTAGCTGACAGCCGCATCGAGCCATGCTGTGAAACGATAATGGCTGTCAACTTCGAGACCTGATGATGTTGCCGATGCGATATTTTCATATCCGCCGATACCGAACGAAAAGTTGATGAGATTTGTAGTTTCCTGATCGAAGTAAGTTAACCCGATCTCCCCACGCGCATCGGTGGTTCGAAACGTTACGCCAACGTCAAAAGCTTCAGAGGTTTCCGGCTTCAGGTCCGCATTCGGCGTAGTCGCGCCACAGCAGAAATAGGTTGTTTGAAAAAGAGTGGGCGATTTGAATCCTTCGCCCCAACTCGCACGTAATGTGATCTGATTATACGGATTAAAGGCCATCGCAAGGCGTCCCGTTGTGACTGCATCAAAGCGATCATGGTCATCACGTCGTACACCTGCACTGATGATCAGAGAATCCAGGGCTCGAAGTTCGTATAAAGAAAATAGGCCTTTTGTCGTGATGCTATCGCCATTTGCTTTACTTTCTTCCTGCTCAGCGCCGAATGCCAGTCGGTTGCTTTCATTAATGTTCAGCGTACCTTGATAGTGCAAAGTTTTTCGGTTGCCCTTGCTCGAGAAGCCCGGGAGCCCTCCGTTGAAACTTTCTCTGTCGATATCCGAATACCCAGCAAGGAATACATTCTCGAGCTTACCGTCGAGCAAAGGTAATAGCAGTTTAAGGTTGGTTGCGACTTCCTCGGTCTTACTGGATTCATCACCGTCACCGACATTACCCTGTGCCCCGAATAAGTAGCTGTCGAAGTCAGATTCTGCATTAGTCCACAGGACATTGGCTTGTAGGCGAGCGTCACCCCAGAGTTCAGTTCCGGCAGCGGCATTGACTGTAGTGGCGTCATATCCGTCTTTTTCTGTATTACCGTTGATCTCGTCGGCTTTCGATATGCCGGCGGAAGAGGTATTGGTTGCCGCAAGGCGAAAGTTGTAGCGGTCACTGGCTGCGCCAAACTCCGCGCCACCTCGAAATGTGTTGAATGATCCAGTTTGTGCAAACGCTCTGCGGCTGAATCCATTTTCGGGGCGCTTCGTAACAATATTGACTACACCGCCCATAGCATCTGTTCCCCACAGGGTTGATTGTGGGCCCTTTAATACTTCGATGCGTTCGATATTCCATGGATCCATTCTTGAAAAATCGAAACCACCGCCAGGTGAGGTCGGATCATTGACAACAACACCATCAACGACGATGAGTGTTTGTTCACTCGATGCCCCCCGAATACGCACCGTGGCCACTCCACCAAATGGACCATTCTGGTTGATTGTTACGCCGGGCAGAGTTGAGATCGCGTCGAGCACATAGTTTGAACCCAGTGCTTCAATATCGACGGCCGTCAAGATGGACACGCTCGAGCCAACTTCTGTCGCTGGCTGTTGGAGCCGCACGCCATAAACGATGAGGCTTTCAGCTGGTTCGGTATTCGAAGATTCTTCTGCAGATACCACGCCAGCGCTGGTGAGCGCTGCAAGACAAAAAATACTAAGTTTTTTAAACATATCTGAATTTCCCAATAGCCCGGACGTCGACCTCAGGCTGATTTGAAACGACTAATGACGGCAGCCACTGCTTATGCAGTGCGACAAGCCAAAAAGTTGTCGTTTCACGGGGAAATGTGAATCCGGCCCTAAAGGTTATCTCGACCTCGGACGAACGACGCGACGGCAGGTTTCCTGGCTTACTGATCATCAATGTTGGCCGCCTTCCCAGGAATGGAATTCCTAGTGGCTCGACTGGCCGACATCTCCTAGCTTACAGTTGCGAGTACACCTCCGGATTTGCACCGGATTCCCTCTTAGCTCCAACGCTCTGGAGCACCATCTGCAGGCGAAATTAGACCACAGGCATAGTTATGTCAATTGGCATTTACTGGATGGCATGCAATACCTTATTAAGGCTCAAGAAGGATGAGCGAGGGGCGTCTCTGCCCGAGTATTTTGCTGATAGACTCCGCATAGTTGAGATCATCAGGCACCGAGTAATCAGATATTGATTTGCGTAGTGCCTGTCGATGATCGAAAATGATGATTGATCGCAAGATTTTTCGATCCATAAATTTAGTTTTATACGACACTCTCACGTTCTGGAGGGCAGCTATGATTGATATAGCTACACGAGTTCATAATAGAAAATGGAAGATTGATCCAATAATCAGGTCCTTATTGGATACCGATTTTTATAAATTATTAATGTGTCAATCAGTATTTAAAAATAAACCAAACACTACGGTAACTTTTACCCTAATCAATAGGTCGGATGACATTCCTATAGCTAAGTTAATCGATGAAGGGAGACTTAGAGAGCAATTAGACCACGTTCGCACATTAAGGCTGACTCGGGGAGAAAGTACTTGGCTAAGGGGTAATACATTTTATGGAAAAAAACAGATGTTCAGGTCTGACTTCATGGAATGGTTCGAAAATTTACAGCTTCCCCCTTATCATTTGGAGCGCATTGGCGACCAATATGAACTTTCATTTGAGGGTAGTTGGCCTGAGGTAATGCTTTGGGAGATTCCAGTATTATCAATTATTATGGAATTGCGTAGTAGAGCGGTCTTACGCGATATGGGCAGATCTGAGCTACAAGTATTATATGCTCAAGCGATGACAAAACTTTGGGAGAAAATTAAAAATTTAAATGATCTAGGCCAATTATCAATCGCAGATTTTGGTACTCGGAGACGCCATTCTTTCCTATGGCAAGATTGGTGTGTGCAGGCAATGCAGGAAGGCCTTGGATCAAACTTCACAGGTACATCTAATTGTTTAATAGCAATGAGGCGTGAAGTTGAAGCTATTGGTACTAATGGTCATGAGCTTCCGATGATTTATGCTGCATTAGCGAAAAATAATTCCGAACTTATTCAATCTCCCTATAAGGTATTTCAGGATTGGCAAGAAGAACATGATGGAAATCTCTTAATTCTCTTACCAGATACTTTTGGGACTAAAAATTTCTTAGAAAATGCACCTCCTTGGATGAGTGATTGGACTGGAATAAGAGTAGATTCTGGCGATCCTACTAAAAGTGCCAAAATTGCAATTGATTGGTGGAAATCAAGAGGTGAGAATCCAAAAGAAAAGTTGCTTATATTTTCTGACGGTTTAGATGTACCTAAAATAAAGGAGTTAAATAATAAATTTAAAAATCAAGCTAAATTAGCGTTTGGTTGGGGTACATTAATGACAAACGATTTCAGGGGCCTTCTGCCAGATAAGGCTTTAGATCCTTTTTCATTGGTTTGCAAGGCAACAGCTGTAAACGGAAAAGAAACAGTGAAATTGTCAGATAATCCTAATAAAGCGATGGGCTCCAAAGAAGAAATAAATCGTTATAAGAAAATTTTTGGTGATGGCGAGCAGATAAAAATAGATTTGGTTGTTTAAGGCAGTACCTATAGAGGCCATAATTTCTTCTAATTTATAGGTAAAATTTCTGATGTTAGGGCTGTGAATTATTTGCATTAACCCTAAGAATATAAGTTATGTACGCTGCCGAAATATCCCAAAGCCCATATAAGCAAGGATGATGGACAATAAGGGGTTTATGTAGTTAAAAAATGCCCATGGGGCAAAATCCAACGGCGAAATAGCGAGAACTCCTGTGACGAACGCACCGGAAGTCGTCCATGGAATCAGCGTTGTACTGAGCGTTGCGCCTTCCTCGAGGGTTCGTGACAGCATGTGTTTCTCGAGATTGTGCTCCTCATAGGATTTCTTGAATATCTGCCCGCCAAAGATGATGGAAAGATATGCCTCTCCCATACTCATGTTGCTGACGATACCAGCACTAATCGTGGCTGCCATCAAACTTGCGGTGCGCTTGATACGCACAAGTATTCCACTCATTAGCACCCGAACGAAGCCTGTACGGTCGAGCAGACCGCCGAGCGACAGCGCAAGCAGCGCGATTGACATAGTCCACATCATGCTTTGTATACCACCGCGGGTCAGGATCACATCGAGGCGCTCGAGCCCTGTGTTCGAGGTGTAACCGCTGTGTAAGCTGTTTAGCACCTCAGATATGGATCGATCTTGTATGACGATGGCGAGCACGACTGCGATAGCGACACTGCCCAGCATGCTGACCTCCGCTGGTACTCGCTTAAGACTGAGAGCAAGCAGTACGAGCAATGGCAGCAGTGTGAGCGGGCTGATCGAGAATTCGATTGCGATATGCTGTTTTAGGTCGATTAATTCCTGTGCGGAGAGTGTCTGTCCGCTGTAATTCAGCCCAATGACTATATAAATGATAAGGCAAATAATGTAGGTGGGAACGGTCGTGTACAGCATCGACTTGATATGGGAGTAGAGATCCGTGTCAGCGCTCATAGCGGCGAGATTGGTCGTGTCCGATACGGGCGACATTTTGTCGCCGAAGCTTGCACCAGAGACGACCATGCCAGCGACTAGCGGCAGTGGAATGCCTAACGCATCGCCCAGTCCCATTAGGACAACGCCAATGGTGCCTATCGTTCCCCATGCTGTACCCGTTGCGAGTGACATGAGACTGCACAGCACCAAACCAGCCGGCAGGAAAATGCTTGGATGTAGGATATCCACGCCATAGTAGATGAGGCCACCGATCGTTCCACTTTCAATCATCGCGGCGATCAAAACGCCAATTAGAAAAAAGATAAAAATAGCACCGAGGCCCTTCTCTATCCCGGAGATCATCGCGGCTTTGATTGCTAGGAAGTTGAAACCGAGACCCACTGAGTGGCCTGCGACCCACACGAGTGCAATCAGTAGTAGACTGTGTAGGTTGATTTCAAGCCATAGCAATCCGGCGATGACAATCACGATGACGCCGCCGAAACAAATCATGGACTGCAAAAAACCAGACTCTTGTTGATTTCTCATTTATTCATGCCTAAGGAGGAAGGTGCAACACTGTTGCTCTAGCTCAAGCAAAGATTCGACACCAGTGATGCGAGCGCGTGTGAACATAAAGTAGATTATATATTACGCTGATCTAGCATTGATCTGCTGCCAATGGTGACAGGCGACAAAATGGTTTTCATTCGATGCATCTAATACAGGTTTTTGTTCTGAACAAATATCTGTTGCGTGTCGGCATCGGGTGCGAAACACACAGCCCGAGGGCGGATTGATTGGCGATGGCAAATCACCTGCAATCAACTCATCTTGTAGTCTTTTTGGCACCGTTGGGTCTGGCACTGGCGCAGAGGCAATCAATGCTTGCGCATAGGGATGCAACGGGCGGTCATAAAAATCTTCGCTGCTGGCAAATTCCACTATATTGCCCAAGTATAAGACCATCACCCGATCAGAAATATGTTTTACCACACTCAGGTCATGCGCAATGAACACCAGTGATAGACCCAGTTCGCTCTGCAGCTCCATTAATAAATTGATCACCTGTGCCTGAATGGAGACATCCAGTGCCGAGACCGGCTCATCGCAGATGATTAGTTTCGGGTTGATGATTAATGCCCTTGCGATGCCAATTCGCTGGCATTGGCCACCGGAAAATTCATGCGGATAGCGGTTGATCAAATTGGGCAAAATCCCAACTTTTTCCAGCACCTGAAGCACTTTTGCGGCGCGCTCGTTTTTACTCATTCGTGGAAAGTGGGTCTTGAGTGGTTCAGCAACGATTTCACCAATGGTCATCCGCGGATCAAGTGAGGCCAGCGGGTCTTGGAAAATCATTTGCAGATCGCGACGTTTTTCTTTCATCGCAGCATCGGTTATGGTTAGTAAGTCCTGCCCGAACCAAAGTACTTGACCGGTCTCAGCTGGCAGCATGCGGATAATAGCGCGCGCCAAAGTGGATTTGCCGCAGCCACTCTCCCCGACCACCCCAAGGGTTTGACCAGAATAAAGATCAAAGCTGATGTTATCCACCGCCTTAAGTTTGTCCTTTGGTGTCCAAGGCATTGCACCGCGGCGGGCAACGTCGAACACCACCGATAGGTCACGCACAGACAGAATTGGCTCAGGCGCCGTCATATAAGCTCCCCTTTAGGGGTTTGTGGCAGGCGCGCAGGCCGCTGCCGCTGGGCAAAACCATCGGGCGGTCTGTTCTGCAATTTTCTGCAACATACGCACAGCGCGGTGAAAACGGGCAGCCCTCAGGTATATGCATCATATTGGGAGGGTCCCCGGGAATGGCATTTAATTCTTCATCGCCTTGATCCAGTCGGGGGATCGCTGATAAAAGTGCCTGAGTATAGGGGTGGCTAGGATTGGCAAACAGCGGCTTGATGTCATCATATTCCATCAACTGCCCCCCATAAAGCACCAAAACCTTTTCACAACTTTGCGCCACCACGCCCAGGTCATGGGTGATTAGTACCAGCGACATTTGAAATTCTTTTTGCAAGTCATTCAGCAAGGACATAATCTGATCTTGTACGGTGACATCCAAAGCTGTTGTCGGTTCATCAGCAATGAGCAATTCCGGCTCGCACAGAAGCGCCATCGCGATCATCACCCGCTGCCGCATCCCACCGGAAAATTCATGCGGATACATGTGTACACGGTTTTTAGCCCCAGGTATGCGCACGGCATCCAGCATCATGATGGCCTGCGCCATAGCCTCACGTTTTTTCATCCCCCGGTGATATACCAGAACCTCGACCATCTGCTCCGACACCCGCAAATACGGATTGAGTGAGGTCATTGGATCCTGAAAAATCATTGCCATTTTTTCTGCACGATAGGCATTCAACTCAGCAGTTGATAGGTTAAGGATGTCTTTTCCCTCGATTAAAACCCGGCCGCTGCTGCGCCCATTTTCAGCGAGCAACCCCATGATCGAAAAAGCAGTTTGCGATTTTCCAGACCCACTTTCCCCGACAATCGCCAAAGAGTGACCCCTTTCCAACTCGAAGCTTAGGTCTTTAACCGCCTGCACAGCGCCATCGTTAGTTTGAAACTCAACCGAAAGATTCTCCACCTTAAGTAATGTCATTGTGACCTCTATCGATCTTTGGGATCAAACGCGTCGCGTAGACCATCACCAATAAAATAAAAACAAAACATCGTGACGGTGAAGAAAGACAAAGGAAAGGCGAGCTGCCAGAACGTGCCATAGGTCATAGTACCCGCGCCTTCAGAAATCAATGCACCCCAACTGGTATTAGGTTCCTGTACGCCAAGGCCAAGAAAGGAAATAAAGCTTTCTGCCATAATGAACCCTGGAATCATCAGTGAGCCATAGACAATTACAATACCGAGCAAATTTGGCACGATGTGACGAATAACAATGGTGAACTGCGACACCCCTATGGCCTGTGCAGCCTCGATAAACTCTTTATTTTTAAGTGTCATGGTTTGGCCGCGCGCTACCCGCGCCATGCCAAGCCAGCTAAACAGTGCGATGCCCACAAATATCATCAGGATGGATCGCCCAAACACTACCAAGAAAAGGATTAGAATAAACATGAATGGAATAGCGATCAAAATATCCACAATCCGCATCATCAAACCATCCAAACGACCGCCGATATAACCTGATATCGCACCATACATTGTGCCAACAAAGGTGCTAATGATGGCACCTATGAACCCCACGGAAAGTGAAATTCGGCTGCCTTGTACCACGCGCGCATAAAGATCACGACCCATTTCATCAGTGCCGAAATAATGTCCTGTTTCGAAACTGGGATAACCCTTTTCAAGAGTCATCCCCAAGATAGCCCAGTCAATTTCTTCAATGCTATAAGCAGCAAAGAGATTGCCAAAGATCGAAAAAATACAAATGAGGATCAAGATGAATAGACAGATAGTGGCCATTTTATTTCTGGCATAGCGGATGCGCGCATCAACCCAAAGTGAGCGGCCTTTCATTTCATCATCCGGCGCCAACTCAAAATTATAAAAATTGAAATTCTTCTTGGCTTTTAAATCTATCATCAACTTAATACCGGATTTGCGGATCCAGCCAGCCATAAGCCAAATCAACGATAAGATTGAACAAAACCACTAATCCACCTACAAGCAAGGTGATACCAAGCATTACAGAATAATCACGGTTCAATGCCGAATTGACAAAGAAATACCCCATGCCGCCGGTTGAAAAAATAGAATCGATAATGAAGGAGCCGGTAATAAGTCCAACAAACATCGGCCCCAGATAGGTAATTACTGGCAGCATCGCTGGTTTGAGTGCGTGCCGCAAAATAACCTTTAGTTCTGGTAGTCCTTTAGCTCGCGCCGTCCGGATATAATTTGACCGCAATACCTCAAGTAATGAGGCACGCGTTAGGCGAGTAAGCTCAGCAGTATAGGATGTGGATAGCGCAATGACTGGTAGCACCAGATTCTGCCAACTGCCGTCGTTCCAGCCACCGCCGGGCAAAAGTCCAAGCCATAAGGTAAATACTAAAATCAACAGCGGCGCCATGACGAAGTTTGGCAACACGCTGGCGGCGATGGAGAAGCTCACAGCGAAATAATCAGTACGGGTGTTTTGCCGCAATGCCGCGATAAGGCCAAGCGGAACACCAAAAAAAACCGCAATAATAAATGACCAAACGCCATAGGTCATGGTCACTGGGAATCCCTGCGCGATAATCTCATTAACCGTGCGATCTTTGTATTTAAACGAAGGACCGAAATCGAATTCCGTCAATATACCGACGGTATAGTTAAACATTTGTTTGTGAATCGGTTGATCAAGGCCGTATTTTGCCTCGATATTGGCTAGAACTTGTGGCGATAATGGTTTTTCAGAGGTAAAAGGCCCTCCGGGTGCTGCATGCATCAGCAAAAATGATATTACCAAGATAATCAGTAAGGTTGGAATGGCAATGGCCACGCGGCGCACAATCAGGTTGAGCATAGCTACATTCCAAATGAGTCAGAAACTGCCTTGCAAGCACAGGATGGGCCAAGAAAGGTATCAGTGCCTGTTATCGTCAATTGATTATTCTGCAACCTTATAGAGGTTTCTAGAATACCAGTTGCCTTCAACGTTCTCATGCGGCCAACCTTTTACGGATAGTTTTAGGAACATCGCGCTTGTGTAGTGATAGATTGAGATCAATGGCGCTTCATCAGCAACAATTTCCTCAATTCTCGTATAGTTTGGCTGCGGATTGTCTGACGTTTTTGAATCCGCCAACAATTGATCAACTTCTTCATTCGAGAACTTCGAGTCGTTGTAACCAGAATTCGTATTTACCAGATCAAGGAAGGTTGAGGCTTCGTTATAATCGCCGCACCAGCCACCCCGAGCGACCTCATAGTTGCCTTCACCTCTTGTGGTCAGGAAAGTTTTCCATTCTTGGTTTTGCATGCTGGCTTCCACACCCAGTTTTTGCTTCCACATCTGGCTGATAGCAATCGCGATCTTTTTGTGACCCTCAGAGGTATTATAGAGGATTTCGATCGACAACGGATTGTCCTTGCCGTAACCCGCCGCAGAAAGTAATTCAGCCGCTTTGGTATCGCGCTCGGCTTGGGTTATTACCGCCACCGCCACTTCTGGCACGGTGAACCCGGCTGTTGCATCCGGCGTAAAGGTATAGGCAGGGAACTGACCAGCCTGCAGGATATTCTCAACAATGATATCGCGATCGATTGCGTAGGAAAGCGCCTGCCTTACTCGCTTGTCTTTCAATGCCTCCGGGCCATGCTTCCCCATATTCAGGTTGTAGTAATAAGTGCAGAGTGTGGGGTTGGAATAAACTTCTTCAGGATACTGCGTTTGCATTCTTGCGAACTGGCCAGTTGGCACGCCTGTTTTATCAAATTCACCTGCAAGATAGCGTGTTAGTGCAACGTTTTCGTCATTGACGATCTTGATGACCACTTTTTCCATGATGGTATTAGCGTCATTCCAATACATTGGGTTACGCTCACGCACCAATGTCTCATTTGGCACGTGCTTGGTCAGCACATAGGCCCCGTTTGAGACGATATGCTCAGGTTTCACCCAGTTGGCTCCATGGGCCTTGATGGCCCATTGTGGTGATGGGAATGTCGAGCCATGCGTGGTGGTTAATGGGAAATAGGACATACTGCTCGCCAGCGTGACTTCAAGCGTGGTATCAGTTAAAGCTTTAACGCCCAGCTCAGAGACTGGTATATCACCCGACATCACATCATCGGCATTTTTGATGTTCATCACTCCCATAAACCATTGATAAGAGGATGCGGTTTCAGGGTCAGCCAGGCGTTTCCATGCATATTCAAAATCGCCCGCGGTAACCTTTCTGCCATCTGACCACCTTGCACTGTTGCGTAGGGTAAATGTGTAAACAGTTTTGTCTGCATTTGTGGCGTGACTGAGTGCTACGCCTGGCACCAGATTGCCATCTGCATCTTGGTTGTAAAGCCCTTCAAAGAGATCTCGAACAATTGCAGCGCCAGCCACGTCTTCTACAATTTGTGGATCAACTGAAGTATGTTCGTCAATGGTGACATATGTAAATATTTGGTCATCCGTCAAGGCCTCGCCAGTTGTTGGGTGAGTTCCAGCCGCCAAGAGTAGGCTGCTTGACCAGCCCATGGCCGCCGCCAGCAGTATGGCTTTCATGCAATATTTCATTAATCCTCTCCCTTTTGACGATTAACTTATGGAGGTCTCAAGGGTTATCAACCCAGCATCTCTGCCGATTGTATTTACCGTTAGTACAAATTGGTCGACATTATGCCGCCATCGACCACCAGGTTGTGGCCTGTGATGAAGCGTGAAGCTGCGGTGCATAGAAACAAGCACGCGTCCGCCACATCACTCGCCTGACCCAAGACCCCTAGCGGCGCATTCTCTTTCCAACGCACAACCCCTTCCGGCCAGTCCTGCGGTAGTTTATCGCTATCAATCAGCCCCGGTGAGACTGCATTAACGCGAATGCCATGCCGGGCAAGCTCTTTCGCCATTGAGCGCGTCATCATGATGATCGCAGCTTTGCTGCTGTTGTAATGGCTATGGTTGTCGCCGGGGCACAACGCAGATATTGATGCGACATTCACGATTGTCCCGCCGCCTGCCGCTTTCATGGTATTCGCCGTAAATTGCGAACAGTTGAAAGCTGTATCGACGTTTGCCGAGAACATATCATTCCAATCCTTCAGCGACATTTCCAGGAATGGCTTGTTTGGGAAAACACCCGCGTTGTTTACTAGGACATCGATCGACTTATACTTGTGGTTGATTTGGTCAATAAAAACCTTGGTAGCCGACTCGTCTTCCAGACGGGCGCCCAGCGCTATGGCTTTACCATTTGCAGCACGAATTTCGTCGACAACGGCGTTCGCACCAGCCTCATTGCTTCGATAGTGGACGACTGTCGTCGCACCGGCCTCGGCCAGCCGCAGTGCGATTCCGGCGCCAATGCCTTGCGAGGCGCCCGTGATCACCGCCACTTTGTCACGCAGGCTGAGCAGATCCGTTACGCTTGGCGTAGTCACCTTGATGACCTAAAGTCATATGGCGACTCCGCAAGAAAACTGGCGGTGCACAGGAGTAAAGCAAGTACGGTAAATTTTGACTTCACTATGGCAGTCCTTTTTGAGTACATTAAAAATCGACTATAACTGCAATGACTAACAGTCTGGGTGTATTCTCTTACGTATGCATTGCCCTTGGCAATCCATTCATTCACCTTTTGCCAAACTGGCCGTCCTGATGCAAAGCAGCGTTTATCTGTCTTATGACGCCGATTATGGGTTTTGGCTATGATATTTTTAATAGTTACGACATTACAACGATTTCTGCCATGGCTT
>JABIQN010000071.1 GCA_018699395.1 Gammaproteobacteria bacterium | reverse complement strand
TATTCACTTAATGGCCGGCTGCTCAGGCCTGCGATGGTAATCGTTGCAGCGGAATAACTTCAATTGCCAATATTGTGGCTTATGTTGCTTGAAAGAACGGAACCCGACCCCACCTAGATAACCAGTTTAATTAATTTATTTTTTTTGGAGTGTATTCACATGGGTAAAGTTATTGGTATCGACCTTGGTACCACGAACTCCTGCGTTGCAGTTATGGAGGGCGATGCCCCCAAGGTTATTGAAAATAGTGAGGGCGATCGAACGACACCTTCGATCGTTGCTTTTACGAAAGATGATCAGGTTCTGGTCGGTCAGTCGGCTAAGCGCCAGGCGGTCACAAATTCTACGAACACACTTTTTGCGGTCAAGCGTTTAATTGGTCGTCGATTTAACGATGATGTCGTACAGCGCGACATCAACATGGTGTCTTACAATATTGCAGAAGCCGAAAACGGCGATGCATGGGTTGAGGCTAACGGCAAGACGATGGCGCCGCCGGAAATATCTGCGCGAGTGCTGATGAAAATGAAGAAAACCGCAGAGGATTACCTCGGTGCGGAAGTGACCGGAGCAGTCGTTACTGTTCCTGCCTACTTTAATGACTCTCAACGCCAGGCAACAAAAGACGCGGGCAAGATCGCAGGTCTCGACGTCAAGCGCATTATCAACGAGCCGACCGCGGCAGCTTTGGCTTATGGAATGGACAAGAAACTTGGCGATGCAACGATTGCTGTATTTGATCTTGGTGGCGGTACGTTTGATGTTTCGATTATTGAGATCGCGGAAGTCGACGGTGAGCACCAGTTTGAAGTACTCGCGACCAACGGTGATACGTTCCTAGGTGGCGAAGACTTCGACATGCGCATTATTGAGTATTTGGCAGCTGAATTCCAGCGCGAGAGTGGCGTAGACATTACTGCTGATCCGCTGGCAATGCAGCGCCTCAAGGAAGCCGCTGAGAAGGCCAAGATCGAACTCAGTACGCAACAACAAACAGAAGTTAACCTACCGTACGTCACAGCTGACGCCAGTGGTCCGAAGCACCTCAACATCAAGTTGACTCGGGCTAAGCTCGAGTCACTGGTCGAGGATCTCATCGCGCGTACGATCGAGCCTTGCAAGGTGGCATTGAAGGACGCTGGTCTCAAGGTTAATGAGATTGATGACGTAATTCTCGTTGGCGGCCAGATTCGTATGCCGAAGGTTCAGGAGGAAGTGCAGAACTTTTTTGGTAAGGAACCTCGTCGCGACGTAAATCCAGATGAGGCCGTTGCGCTCGGCGCAGCGATTCAGGGCGGTGTCCTCGCTGGTGAGGTCAAGGATGTCCTGTTACTCGACGTCACGCCATTGTCACTTGGAATCGAGACGCTTGGTGGTGTGATGACTAAGCTGATCGATAAGAATACGACCATTCCAGCGAATGCGGAGCAGATTTTCTCCACGGCTGACGACAATCAAACTGCGGTAACAATTCACGTATTGCAAGGCGAGCGTGAGCGAGGTGCGGATAACAAGTCATTGGGGCGTTTCGACCTGGCTGATCTCCCGCCGGCTCGACGTGGAGTGCCACAGATCGAAGTGACATTTGATATCGATGCCAACGGTATTCTGAATGTGTCAGCGAAGGATAAGGCAACCGGTAAGACTCAGACGATCGTCATCAAAGCGTCCAGCGGATTATCCGATGATGAAGTTGACCGAATGGTGAGCGATGCGGAAACTCATGCAGAAGAGGATCGTCAGTTCCGCGAATTGGTCGATACTCGCAATCAGGCTGACGGTCTCATTCACGCTGCTGAAAAGACGCTTGCTGAAGCTGGCGAGAAAGCATCATCCGAAGAGAGATTGGCGATCGAGAATGCAGTATCTGACTTGAAGACAGCTCTCGAGAGCGATGATAAAGATGCCATCGATACGAAAACAGCAGCCTTGGGCGAAGCTTCAAGTGGTTTGGCTCAGAAGCTTTATGCTGAGCAGGCTGCCGAAGCAAGTGCCGATGGTAGTGATAATGCAGAGTCTGCAGATGACGTTGTCGATGCGGAATTTGAAGAAGTCGATAAAAGCGAAGACGAAGAAAAAGACGACGATACGTCGAAGTCCAAGTAGTACGATCTTCGAATCTAAAATATTGTCAATATCGGGCGCCGTAGTGGCGCCCGAAATCTAAAAGAAAGATAATGGCAAAACGCGACTATTATGAAATTCTAGGTGTCTCGAAATCAGCAACTGCTAGCGAGATTAAGAAATCCTATCGCCGCCTTGCGATGAAGCATCACCCTGATCGAAATAAAGACGATGGCGGTAAGTCCGAGAAGAGCTTCAAGGAAGCCAAAGAAGCCTACGAGGTCCTCAAGGATTCCGAAAAGAAGTCTACTTACGATCAGTTTGGCCATGATGGACTTCGTGCTGGCGGCGGCGGTCAAGGCGGCTTCGGAGGTGCCGAGGGAGTCGGCGACATCTTTGGCGACGTATTCGGTGACATTTTTGGCGGCGGACGCCGCGGCGGCGGCCCGCAGGTATTTCGTGGCGCAGACCTGGGTTACGAGCTGAAGCTGGATCTCGAAAAGGCCGTTACTGGCGATACCGTTGAGATCGACGTACCAACCCAGGTCGGGTGTGGTACCTGTGGCGGGTCGGGCGCAAAGAAGGGTACTTCTCCCGAAAAATGTTCAACTTGTGGCGGTGTGGGGCAAGTGAGGATGCAGCAGGGATTCTTTTCTGTTCAGCAAGCCTGTCCTGCTTGTAAAGGTGCCGGGACTACGATCAGCGACCCGTGCGAGGAGTGCCACGGACGTGGGCGAATTCGAAAGACACGAACATTATCGGTGAAAGTGCCAGCTGGCGTGGATACTGGTGATCGTATTCGACTTTCTGGCGAAGGTGAGGCTGGAAGAAATGGTGGCCCTGCAGGCGACTTGTATGTCGAGCTGCGCGTTGCTAAACACAAGATTTTCGAGCGGGACGGCGCGAATTTGGCATGTGAAGTACCAATCAGCTTCTCAGCAGCAACTCTGGGTGGGGAGGTTGAGCTGCCGACGCTGAATGGAAATGTATCGTTGAAAGTACCCGCGGGAACTCAATCCGGGAAGATATTTCGACTTCGTGGCAAGGGCGTTATAACCGTTCGTGATGCGCGGCAGGGAGACCTGTTCGCACAGGTCGCTGTCGAAACCCCTGTAAGCCTGACTGCAGAGCAAGAAGAGTTATTGATGAAGTTCGAGGCGTCCGTCAAGAAGGGTGGAGATAAGCATAGCCCGCGTGCTGATGGATGGATTAATTCGGTCAAATGGTTTTTTGACCGAATTAGCTAGTAGTATCGGCATATCTACCTAAGGGGCGCGTTATTAAATCCACACGAATAGCCATCGCTGGTGCTGGCCGAATGGGCCAGGCACTCGGGGCATCCGTTGAGCTGGATGCGGGGTTGGAGCTGGCCGGAATATGGCAGCGCGGCGGCGACCTCAGCGATTTACTTATCGGCTCAGATGTCGCAATAGACTTTAGTTTGCCGGAGGCGAGCCAAATTGTCCTCGATGCCGCTGTCCATCAAGAAATCCCACTCATCTATGGGGTGAGTGGCCTCAATCAATCGCAACTGGCATATCTTGAGCGTGCTGCTACAGAGATTGCGATTGTCTTTGATCGAAATATGAGTCTGGGTATCGCGGTTCTGGAGCGATCGGTCAGGGAGGCCGCATCGTCACTCGGGCCGGAGTTCGAAATCGAGGTGTTTGAGACCCATCACACTCACAAGAGGGACGCACCGTCGGGCACGGCTTTGAAGTTGGGCGAGGCGATGGCTGTAGCGCGCGGTGATGATAGTACTGACGCGATCCAATATTCGAGCGAGCGACGCGGCGATGTCCCCGGCGACCATGAAGTCAAAATGAGTTCGCCAACTGAGCAATTAATCTTCTCGCATAGCGTCACAACGCGCCAGGTGTTTGTCGATGGTGCGCTCCAGGCCGCGAGATGGGTGCTTGATAGGCCGCCCGGTTTGTATTCGATGCAGGATGTGCTGTTCAGTTATCTAAAATAGGCGATTTCGCACAAAAAAACCATTTCAGTGTGGCGTGAGCTGTCGCCCTTCAGTAAACTACGACGGATCGCTGAAGCGGTCGGTGATTTGCAAGCGGAAGACAAAGTCCTTCCGCTTTTGTGTATCTACAGCAAGCAGATATTGCAATGACCTGATCCAAAATCGGTCTGAATTTGGTTTCATCGCGAGGATCGTACTTGAGCACGCCAGCAATACTTGCACTACAAGACGGTAGCGTTTTCCACGGTACGTCGATAGGTGCCGAAGGTCAGACAATCGGTGAGGTGGTATTCAATACCTCAATGACGGGGTATCAGGAAATTCTGACTGATCCGTCCTACTGTCGTCAGCTTGTGACACTTACGTATCCGCATATCGGTAATACCGGCACAAACAGTGACGACATGGAGTCTGGAAAGATTCACGCCTCTGGTCTCATTGTTCGCGAGAGCACAATGCTGACGAGTAGCTGGCGATCCGAGCGCACGTTTTCTGACTTTCTTAAGCGGGGCGACACTGTCGCTATCGCGGATATTGACACTCGACGACTGACTCGGATCATCCGTGAGAAAGGCGCTCAGTCAGGCTGCATAATGACAGGACAGCAAGCGGTAGAGGCGGTTATCGAGCATGCCAACCAATTTCCAGGCATCGCTGGCATGGATCTGGCGAAATTTGTTACAACAGCTGATACTTATCAGTGGTCCCACGGCACCAGCTTTGGGCGGAAACCGCAAGCATTGAATGGGAGTACAGCACCTTACAATGTAGTTGCATACGATTTTGGCGTAAAGCGAAATATCTTGCGGCTATTGTCGGATTTGAACTGCCGGTTAACGGTAGTTCCGGCGACCACCACTGCCGAAGAGGTCATGACGCTCAATCCTGATGGAATATTCCTCTCCAATGGACCGGGTGATCCGGAACCTTGTTCTTATGCTATTTCGGCTATTCAATCATTCCTAGATTCGAAAATTCCCATATTCGGTATATGCTTGGGTCACCAGTTACTAGCACTGGCGGCCGGTGCCAAGACCGAAAAGATGAAATTCGGCCATCATGGCGCAAATCACCCTGTTCAGGATTTGGAGACTGGCCAGGTAATGATTACCAGTCAAAATCACGGCTTTTCAGTTGATGAGGCCAGTTTGCCGAATAATGTCACCGCAACTCACCGATCATTGTTTGATGGAAGCTTGCAGGGTATAGCCTTAACGGATAAGCCGGCCTTTGGTTTTCAGGGTCATCCGGAGGCCAGTCCGGGACCGCATGACCTCTTGCCCTTATTCGATCGATTTCTGGAGCAGATGGAAAATCATAAGAAGAGCAATTTGAGCGCGATTAAATCTTCGTAAAAAAACTTTATTTAACATTAATATATGAACTTTACTTAATCTTAATTATTGAATTAATACTAAAAAGCGAAACATGCCAAAACGCACAGACATAGACAGCATACTGATCATCGGCGCAGGGCCGATCGTCATCGGTCAGGCCTGTGAATTTGACTATTCCGGTGCTCAGGCATGCAAGGCCCTCCGAGAGGAGGGTTACCGGGTCATTCTGGTCAATTCAAATCCCGCTACGATCATGACCGATCCGGAAATGGCAGACGCAACTTACATTGAACCGATCCACTGGAGTGCTCTGGAGCGCATTATTGCGAAGGAGCAGCCGGATGCATTGCTACCAACGATGGGTGGGCAAACAGCACTAAACTGTGCACTGGACCTCGATCGGGAAGGTGTGCTCGAAAAATATAACGTCGAGATGATCGCTGCGTCACGAGACGCTATCGATATGGCAGAGGACCGCGATTTATTCCGTCGCGCCATGTCGGAGATTGGCCTGGAGAGCCCGCGCGCTGAAATTGCGCATTCACTGGACGAGGCTCTGGAGAAGCAAGTAAGTATAGGCTTTCCAACCATCATTCGACCGTCATTTACGATGGGCGGTACCGGTGGAGGTATCGCTTATAACCGGGAAGAATTTGAGCGAATTATCACGCATGGTCTAGAGATGTCGCCGACAACAGAGGTGTTGATTGAGGAATCTGTTATTGGCTGGAAAGAGTTTGAGATGGAGGTCGTTCGTGACAAGAATGACAATTGCATTATTGTTTGCGCGATTGAAAACTTTGATCCTATGGGTGTGCATACAGGTGATTCAATCACCGTGGCGCCAGCACAGACCCTGACGGATAAGGAGTATCAGCGCCTGCGTAATGCATCTATTGATGTTCTGCGAAAAATCGGTGTCGAGACAGGCGGCTCGAACGTGCAGTTTGCAGTATGTCCGGATACGGGGCGCGTATTGATTATTGAGATGAACCCACGTGTATCCAGATCATCGGCGCTGGCATCCAAAGCCACAGGATTTCCCATTGCCAAGGTTGCTGCAAAGCTGGCGGTTGGTTACACGCTTGATGAGTTGAAGAACGATATAACCGGTGGCGCGACACCAGCTTCGTTTGAACCTACGATTGACTACGTCGTAACCAAGATTCCTCGTTTCACTTTCGAGAAATTTCCCGGTGCCAATAATCGACTTACCACTCAGATGAAATCGGTTGGGGAAGTTATGGCGATGGGTCGGACTTTTCAAGAATCATTGCAAAAAGCGCTTCGTGGCCTTGAGACGGGTATCGTTGGTTTGGACGAGATTTGCGGCCCAATAGCGACGGATGCTGACAGGGATAATCTCCGGTATGAGCTTCGAATGCCCGGTCCGGACAGATTACTCTATGTCGCTGATGCACTTCGTCATGGATATTCGCATCAGGACATTGCAAAGTTGACTGGTATCGATCCGTGGTTCTTGGTGCAGATCGCAGATCTCGTGAATGCCGAAAATCGTATTCGGGAGGTAGGTCTATCGGGGCTGAGTGAAGAGCTAATGCGTTCGATGAAGCGCAAAGGATTCTCGGACGCCAGAATGGCGGCCATACTCAACGTAAAAGAAAAGGCCGTTCGTAAACATCGTATTGAGCTGAAAGTGCGACCAGTCTACAAGCGCGTCGACACCTGCGCGGCGGAGTTTTCGACGTCAACCGCCTATCTCTACTCCACCTATGAGGAGGAATGTGAGGCCGGGCCGACCGATAACCCGAAGATTATGATTCTCGGCGGTGGGCCCAATCGAGTTGGGCAAGGCATCGAATTTGACTACTGTTGCGTGCATGCGGCGCTAGCACTCAGCGAGTCTGGCTATGAAACCATCATGGTTAACTGCAATCCTGAAACGGTTTCCACGGATTACGATACATCGGAACGCCTCTATTTCGAGCCATTAACGTTCGAAGACGTTATGGAAATCATCGAGATAGAGAAGCCGAAGGGTGTCATTGTCCAATACGGGGGCCAGACTCCTTTGAAATTGGCCGAGGCGCTCCAGGAGGCTGGTGCACCCATAATTGGTACCTCACCTGATTCAATTGATCTTGCGGAAGATCGCGAGCGTTTTCAAAAGCTGGTGCAGGACCTAAACCTCAAGCAACCGCCGAATTGCACGGCACGAAGCAAGGAAGAGGCACTGAGGTTGAGTTCAGGCGTTGGCTTTCCCGTAATTGTTAGACCCTCTTATGTTCTCGGTGGTCGTGCAATGGAGGTTGTGCACGGCGAAGAAGACCTTAGCCTGTACATGGATGCCGCAATAAACGTATCAAACGACAGTCCTGTACTTCTGGACCGATTCCTGGATTTGGCGACCGAGGTAGACGTTGATTGTATCTATGATGGCGAACGCGTTTTGATCGGCGGCATTATGGAGCATATTGAACAAGCTGGCGTACATTCGGGCGACTCGGGATGTTCATTGCCTCCATTTAGCCTGTCGGAGGAAATTCAGAAGGAACTCGAAGAGCAGGTCGTAACGTTGGCAATGGGACTGAATGTTATCGGCCTTATGAATACCCAGTTCGCGATTCAGGGCGATGTTGTTTATCTCCTTGAGGTGAACCCGCGAGCATCACGAACAGTACCGTTCGTCTCGAAGGCGACTGGGCTGCCGCTTGCGAAAATTGCAGCAAAAGTGATGGTTGGCGAATCACTAGCGAAACAGGGCTTCGTGAGTCAGCATAAGCCGCCATATTACTCGGTTAAAGAAGCCGTATTTCCGTTTATCAAGTTCCCTGGTAGTGATCCTATTCTTGGTCCGGAAATGAAGTCCACGGGTGAGGTTATGGGTATCGGTAGGACTTTTGGCGAGGCCTATGCGAAGGCGCAGCTCGCGTCCAGTGTAGTGCTGCCGAGGCAGGGGGCTGCACTTTTGTCGGTTCGTGAGTGCGACAAGCCAGGAGCGATTGAGCTCGCAAAATTACTGATAGATATGGGTTTCGATATCGTCGCAACGCATGGTACGGCAGAGACTCTCGCCGACGCTGGGGTATCATGTCGACGAACTAATAAGGTGCGTGAGGGACGACCGCACATTGTCGATATGATCAAGAATGGTGAAATCGATTTGATTGTCAACACAACCGAAGGTAAACAGGCAATAGCTGAGTCACTCCCAATACGTGCTGAGGCAGTTCGTCGTGGAGTTACCTATTACACAACACTTGGTGCAGCTCTAGCGACATGCCGTGCTATTGAGCATCTAGATAACAGTGACGTTAATCGATTACAAGATTTGCACAATGAGGTAGTTGCATGAATAAAGAGCCTATGACAATTCGTGGCCACGAATTGCTGCAGCAAGAATGCAAGAAACTGAAAGGCATCGATCGGCCGGCGGTAATTCGCGCAATAGCCGAGGCGCGTGCACACGGCGATCTTAAGGAAAACGCTGAGTATCATGCAGCCAAAGATCAACAGGGCTTTATCGAAGGTCGGATCAAGGAGCTGGAAGGTAAGCTGTCGCATGTTCAGGTCATCGACGTGACCGAGATCGATGCGGGAGGTAAGGTGATTTTCGGATCGACCGTAAAGTTGCTTGATGATGAGACGGAGTTGGAAATCACCTACAAAATCGTTGGCCAAGATGAGGCCAATATTAATACGGGCTTAATTTCTTATACTTCACCAATAGCGCGCGCGCTGATCAGTAAGACAGAAGGAGACACCGTGGAATTCAAGGCTCCGGACGGCGAAAAATCTTATGAGGTAATCGAGGTTAGCTACGACTAAGGAGAAGGAATTCTAAGCCGCTTTTCGGGTTTCTTTTGCGGGTTAGCACGATACAGTAGCGCGACGTTGCCGATTCGCTGAATTATTTGTGCTCCAAAATCATTACACAAGGTTTCGATCATAGCGTCTCGTGACTCACGATCGGCGGCCCGAACTTTGACCTTCATGAGTTCGTGGTGATCGAGGGTCGATTTAAATTCGGCGAGTAAAGTCTTTGATAGACCGCTGTCACCGACCATTATTAGAGGCTTTAGGTCATGGCCGCGACCGCGCAGATACTTCTTCTGGTGTTCGTTTAAGTTCATGGGCGCGGAGTGTATCAGTGTGTAGGATATGAAACCGGAGCAATGGGAAGTTTTTAGTGAGTAAATCGCGGCGAACAACTGGGAGTTGGCGTGATCGGCAAGAACGCGACCCCTATGTGCAGCAAGCGCGCCGCGATGGTTGGCGCTCGCGCGCGGTTTACAAGCTCGAGCAGATTGATCAAAAAGAACGGATTTTGCGACCAGATATGGTCTGTGTCGACGTAGGTTCGGCGCCCGGTAGCTGGAGTCAGTATGTCACCAAGAAGCTTAAGGGTAGGGCACGAATAGTTGCGGTTGATATCTTGCCCATGGATTCGCTTCCTGACGTCAATTTCATTTTGGGCGACTTTCTAAATGAAGCAGTTTTTATGCAAATGCTTAAAGCTATAGGCGACGAAGGCGTTGACCTTGTAATGAGTGATATAGCACCCAATATTACGGGTACTCGAGTGGTAGATCAGCCAAGATCGATATACTTAGTCGAGCTGGCTCTTGATCTGGCGCGTCGGGTTTTAAGGCCAGGCGGGAACTTTATCTGTAAAGTGTTTCAAGGTGCAGGAATAGACGAATTCGTTATCGATACACGTAAGTCATTTGAGCGTGTAAAGGTGATGAAACCCAAAGCGTCTCGTGCCGGTAGCCGTGAGGTGTACTTGGTAGCGAGAAATTATCAATTATAGTAGTGTCGAAACGTGAATGATCTAACTAAAAACATACTAATATTTATCGTCATCACCGTGGTCCTGTTGTCAGTAGTGCAGGGGCTTTCTGGTGTCAGTGGTACCCAGTCTCAGAAGAAGGACTATTCAGAATTCCTGAATCAGGTCCGTGCTGGGCAGGTTGCAGTTGCAGTTATTGAAGATAAACAAATTCGATTCGGACGATCAGAGCCATTACCGTTCTATACGATTAGTCCCGAAACCGATAACAATACTTTAATTGGCTTGCTTGATACGAATGGCGTGCGATTTACGGCTGCAGAACCAGAGTCTCAAAGTCTTATTTCCCAATTATTGATTAGCTCTTTCCCAATATTGCTCTTGATCGGTGTGTGGATTTACTTCATGCGTCAGATGCAAGGTGGCGGCGGCGGTCGAGGGGCGATGTCTTTCGGCAAGAGTAAGGCTCGCTTGTTAGGGGAGGATCAGGTCGGCGTTACGTTTGCGGATGTAGCCGGCGTTGAGGAGGCAAAGCAAGAAGTCTCCGAAGTTGTCGAATTTCTGAAAGACCCAAGCAAATTCCAGCGACTTGGCGGAAAAATCCCCAAGGGCGTCCTGATGGTAGGCCCTCCGGGAACGGGTAAAACATTGCTGGCCAAAGCCATCGCAGGCGAAGCCAAAGTACCGTTTTTCACAATCTCGGGTTCTGACTTCGTCGAAATGTTCGTTGGTGTCGGCGCATCTCGTGTACGCGATATGTTCGATCAGGCAAAGAAACAAGCACCGTGCATTATATTCATAGACGAGCTTGACGCTGTCGGTCGTCACCGCGGTGCAGGGTTGGGCGGCGGCCACGACGAGCGCGAACAAACGCTAAATCAGATGCTCGTTGAGATGGATGGATTCGAAGGCAGCGAAGGCATTATTGTCATCGCGGCGACGAATCGTCCTGATGTATTGGATC
>JABIQN010000006.1 GCA_018699395.1 Gammaproteobacteria bacterium | reverse complement strand
TGTTCCAGAACACAGACCTTCCAACCAAGGTCGCTAAGAAGAGCCGCTGTCGTTAGCCCACCCATACCAGATCCAATTACGACGGCATTATATTTCTTGGCCAGACGCTCGGGTCTATAGCGGTAACCGATGCGAAGAGTGCTCGCCTTCATTTTAGTCCTTGTAGACCTTGGCGCCTTTCATAACAAAGCCCACGTTGAGAGGTTTATCGATATTTTCGAGTGGCGAGCCATCAGCCATGATGATGTCGGCTATGACTGGAAACCTAAGCTCAAGCAATGAAAGCGTCACGATTAGTTTATTAATGAAAGTGATTTGATAGATTCTATGCAAATAACATTTTTATCTAATTCTCCGTAAGAATTTGAGTTTCTTCTCAGTGTACGGCGCATACCGGACTGCTACGTCAGGCCACCATCTTCGTTTCATAACCGACTTCATATGGCTAAATGTTTCAAAACCTGATTGACCACTGTAAGCGCCCATACCACTGGATCCAACGCCGCCAAATGGCAAGTCATGAACTGCCATGAACATCATTACATCATTGACACAGGCACTACCAGAACTCACTTGTTCCAGGAATTTCTTTTCGGCGTCTTTGTCGTTGGTAAAAATATAAGCCGAAAGTGGTTTCTCGTGCCGACGAATAATATCAATCGCGCCCTCAAGATTATTCGCCCGAACGAAAGGAAGCAGCGGACCGAATATCTCTTCTTGCATGATGGGACTGCTGAGAGAAACGTCGGTTAGCACAGTTGGGGCGATATACTTTTCGCCGGCATCCAATTGTCCGCCAATGACCGTATGACCTGACTCTATCAGTGCGCTTACGCGTTCGAAATGCCCAATATTGACCATACGACCATAGGATTCGGATTTTTGAGGGTCGTAGCCGAACATTTCCTCGATGTTTCTCGCCAGCAGCGGAATCAGCAGCGCTTCTGTGTCGGCATCGGTTAGAACGTAGTCGGGGGCGATGCAGGTTTGACCGGCGTTGGTAAACTTACCCCAGGCAATACGCTTGGCCGTTGCTTCGAGATTTGCATCCGGCATGACAACGCAAGGCGACTTTCCGCCGAGCTCCAAGGTCACAGGAGTTAGGTGTTTGGCAGCGGCATTCATTACTATTCTCGCGACATTTCCGCCACCGGTGTAGAGGATATGATCGAACTTCAGGTTGAGAAGAGCAGTTGTTTCGGGTACCGCACCTTCAACGACTTTCACGCAGTCGGGATCGAGGTATTTGGGTATCAGTTTCGCGATCATGGCAGACGTCGCCGGCGCGAGTTCAGACGGCTTGATGATGACGCAATTGCCGGCGGCGATCGCGGCTGACATTCCCGCGAGCGTCAGCTGTAAAGGGTAGTTCCAGGCACCGATAACAAGCACAACTCCCAAGGGTTCCGGCTGAATCCAGCTTCTGCCAGGCTGCCCAATAACGGGCGTCCGAACGCGCTTGATTCGGGTCCACCGGCTAAGATTTTTCCGGTTGTATGCAGCGTCGCTACTGACATAGGACGTTTCCGTTGTAAATGACTCCATCGCCGACTTGCCAAGATCGGATTTGAGGGCGGCGAAAATTTCAGCTTCACGCTCCGCCATCATTGCTTCGATCGCTAGCATCTGTTTGCGGCGCCAGGTGAGGTCTCTAGTTTTGCCACTGTCGAAAACTGCTGCAAGACCTGACAAAAGCTCATGGTAATCCGGATTTAAAGTGACGTCATCGTATGATGGAGGCATTGACATTATTTTTTCTCAGATGCGTGTGAATGACTGATATTGCCTATTGAAATAACCGTAGGGAAGAGTATTCGTCAATCGATATACGGTATGATCCTGCGCGACACTCTCAGAAGGAATAATTATAAGTGACCAAAAGCCTTAGATCCCCCGGTTGGTGGATGGGTATTGGCCTTGCGCTATTCGTTTCGATCGCGGCCGGCCACGTTGCGACGTGGTTCGGTGTGGCCGTTCTCGGATTTGCAAAGAGCCCTGTCAGCGCAATAATGATGGCTATTGTTCTAGGTATGCTAGTCGCGAATACGATCAAACTGCCGGAGAGTATTCAACCAGGTCTCAAGTTCTGCACCTCAGCGATCCTGCGCATAGGCATCATTCTGCTGGGTATTCGATTGAGTCTGATGGGAGCAGGGCAATTCACATTGGTCGCGTTACCCTTTGTTATTGCCGCAATTACAATTGGTTTGTTTACGGTCGGACTGCTTGGACGTTATATGGGTTTGTCGAGGCAGCTCAGCAGCTTAATAGCGGTTGGCACCAGTATCTGCGGTTGTACGGCAATTGTCGCCACTGCACCGCTGATCAAAGCGAATGCATCCGAAGTTAGCTACGCAGTCTCCTGCATTACTATATTTGGTTTGGTGGCGATGTTTATCTATCCGGTCCTCGCATATCAGGCATTCGCAACACAGCCGGAGCTCGCTGGACTGTTTCTCGGCACGTCAATTCACGAAACTGCACAGGTAGCCGGCGCGGGCATGATGTACGAGGCGCAGTACAATGCGCCCGTTGCTCTTGATATAGCAACGGTCACCAAGCTGGTGCGAAATCTGTGCATGATCGTAGTGATTCCGCTCGTCTGCATTCTATACAGTCCGGAACGAGCGAAAGACGATACGAGCAAGATCAACTATCTTGCGATGATGCCATGGTTCATCGTTGGCTTTGCCTTGATGTCGGCGATTCGCACGGTCGGAGACATGGGCGATAAGCCGTTTGGAATACTCGAGTTGTCACAGTGGAATGAAATTATTTTCTTTATCAAAGAAGCGGCTGAGCGATGCTTATTGCTGGCGATGGCTGCGGTCGGTTTGACCTCAATGTTCGCCGGGATCATCAAAATTGGGATGCGCCCATTTGTATTGGGACTTTTTGCAGCGGTCTTGATCGGTGGTGTTAGCTTCACTCTGATCTCACTTTTCGCTGCTGATCTGATTGCGTTACTAATCTAGTCTGGGGCGCTATCGTGAGAAGGATGACGATCTTCAGGATTCTGCCAAAAACGCCGCTGTTGTGGGGGAAGAAGGCACGCCACAACGCCTGAGCCTGCCTCTGGAGGCTAACATCACCTCGAGCACTTCGTTTGCATCTCGGCTTTGCCTATGGACTAGAATCAGTATAATTGAACGTTGTCGTCCGTTAGTTGGTGGTTACATTGGAAACATCTCTTCTAGATCAAGGAATTACCCTCATGCTGGTTGGTATGGGAACCGTTTTCGTATTCCTCACATTTCTCGTTAGCGGGATGTCTTTAATGTCGGAAATTGCCATTCGTTTCTCGGCAGCCAGGAATGATGATGCGACTGAAGAGGAAGTTGCTGCCATAACAGCGGCTATCTCACAACATCGAATCAATTCAGCGAAATAATTACAAATGATAAATAAGAGACCCCTTGGTATTACCGAACTGGTGTTGCGCGATGCGCACCAGAGCTTGCTCGCTACGCGAATGCGTATTGACGATATGCTTCCGATTGCCGAGAAATTAGATCAGATCGGTTATTGGTCGATGGAGTCCTGGGGTGGTGCAACATTTGATTCGTGCATCCGCTATCTCGGAGAGGACCCGTGGGAACGAATTCGCTTGCTAAAGGCGGCAATGCCGAATACGCCGCAACAAATGTTGTTTCGCGGGCAGAATATTCTCGGCTATCGCCATTATGCAGACGATCTCGTTGAGAAGTTTGTCGAGCGTTGCGCAGTCAATGGTGTCGATGTATTTCGAATCTTCGATGCTCTGAATGATTTGCGAAATCTCGAAACAGCTATTAAGGCAACCTTGGCGGTTGATAAGCACGCACAGGGCACGATGTCGTACACGGTCAGTCACGCCCACACTGTCGACTTGTGGGTTGATATGGGTAAGCGCATCGAAGACATGGGCGCACACTCGATTTGCATCAAGGATATGGCTGGTTTGTTACGACCGTATGTCGCCTATGAGCTCGTCAGCAGATTGAAGGCAGCAGTCGATATTCCGATTCACATGCAGTGTCACGCCACGACGGGTCTTTCAACGGCGACGTATATCAAAGCAATCGAAGCCGGCATCGATAATGTCGATACGGCAGTATCATCCATGAGTATGACTTACGGACATTCACCAACGGAGTCTCTGGTCGCGACGCTTGAGGGAACAGATCGGGATACTGGTCTAAATGTGACTCTCATCGAAGAGATCGCGGCATATTTTCGCGAAGTTCGAAAAAAATACGCGAAGTTTGAAGGTTCCCTGCGTGGCGTCGACTCACGTATCCTCGTTGCACAGGTTCCCGGTGGTATGTTGACGAATCTGGAAAATCAGTTACGCGAGCAAAATGCCAGCGAGAAAATGGATGAGGTTCTGCTGGAGATTCCTCGCGTTCGAGAGGACCTCGGAATGTTGCCATTGGTGACACCGACGTCGCAGATTGTTGGAACACAATCCGTTATAAATGTACTTTCAGGGTCGCGATACACGACGATTACTAAGGAAGCAGCAGGCGTACTCAAAGGCGAGTATGGAGCAACACCGCTGCCGGTTAACGCTGAATTGCAGGCGGGTGTTCTCGACGGAGCCGACCCGATTACTTGCCGTCCTGCCGACTTGCTTGAGCCGGAGCTGGAAGTACAGACTGTGGAATTAAAGCGTATTGCCAAGGAAAAAGGCATCACGCTTGCTGAGAATGTGGTTGACGACGTTCTGACATATGCACTGTTCCCTCAGATTGGCATGAAGTTCCTTGAGAATCGTGACAACCCAGACGTGTTCGAACCTGTACCAACGGGTGATATAGAGCAAGCAGCGAGTGCCGTCACGACATCGGCTGGTGGTATCTACTCCGTTCGTGTAGATGGCAAATCATTCACGGTAGAAGTTGCAACAAGTGGTCAGCTTGCCTCGGTATCGGCTATACCGACTGCGGCATCTTCAGAGCCGTCAGGGTCTGGGCGAACAGTTAACGCTGTCTTGGCTGGCAATATATTCAAGATCAATGTATCACCTGGCACAGTAGTTGAAATGAATGATCCACTGCTGGTCGTAGAAGCCATGAAAATGGAAACAGTTGTGAGCGCGCCCTGTTCGGGGACTGTCATCGACGTTTTTGTTAAAGAAGGTGACGCAGTAGCCGTAGGTGATGCCATGGTTTCGATAGGCTGATAATGGATTTAATCAGGCAAATTTGGATCGAATCCGGGATCTACCAGATCACGGGTGGTCAGGTCGCAATGATTATCGTTTGTCTATTGCTATTGTATTTGGGAATTGTCAAGAAGTTCGAGCCATTACTCTTGGTCACCATTGGTTTCGGCGGATTGCTGAGCAATATTCCAGGCGTGGAAATCGCAACAGGCGATGGCTTATTGCATCTTTCCTACGTGGTCGGAATCGAAACCGGTGCGTTTCCGCTGATCATCTTTATGGGCGTAGGCGCGATGACTGATTTTGGCCCATTGCTCGCGAATCCGAAAACACTGTTTCTTGGAGCTGCCGCCCAATTCGGAATTTTTGCGACATTATTGGGCGCGTTAGGCCTTACGGAACTTGGTTTGATGGACTTTTCGCTTCGCGAAGCTGCTGCGATTGGAATTATCGGCGGCGCCGACGGGCCAACGGCTATTTATGTCGCTGGACAGCTCGCGCCGCATCTCTTGGGGGCTATTGCCGTTGCCGCTTATTCCTATATGGCGTTGGTGCCGTTGATTCAACCGCCCATCATGCGGCTCTTGACCACAGAGGCTGAGCGCAAGATCGAAATGGTTCAGATGCGAGAGGTGTCGAAAGCCGAACCCATTATTTTCCCTCTATTACTTCTGCTGTTAGTCGCATTATTGCTTCCGTCTGCGGCGCCTCTCTTGGGTATGTTGTGCTTCGGTAACTTGATGCGCGAATGTGGAGTGGTTGATCGGCTGTCGGATACGACGCAAAACTCGCTGATCAATATCGTGACAATATTTCTTGGCTTGGCTGTCGGCTCGAAACTCAGTGCTGAACAATTTCTTGAATGGAAAACTTTGAGTATTTTGCTGCTTGGCATGGTCGCGTTTGCAGTAGGTACCACCACCGGTCTGTTGATGGGTAAATTACTCAACAAAATTTCCAGCACCCCGATTAATCCGTTGATCGGTGCAGCTGGGGTTTCAGCTGTGCCTATGGCTGCACGAGTTGCAAACAAGGTCGGGCTGGAGGCCAACCCACAAAACATCTTGTTGATGCACGCGATGGGCCCGAATGTAGCCGGTGTTATCGGATCGGCGGTCGCGGCCGGCATCATGATAATGTTCGCGTCTTAGAGAGCTATGGTCACTCTAGTCCGTGGTTAGCGAACGAATCAACGTGCGCGTCATAACTTCAGTTGTGATGAATCCCCAGTTGTATTCATCGCCAACCAAAAGACCGGTGGCGCCAACCGGCATTTGGCCGCTCACGCCCGTTAGATAATAAATGCCAGGAGAAACCTCAGTATGATCGAATGAGGTTGGCATCCAGTCTTGTGCGGCCGCAAGTGGCGCTACGAGGGCGAGAGTTAAAGCCAGTTTTTTCATCGCTACATCCAAACTGAAGCGGGACAGCGATTGTAACCGCGAATTTAGCCTTATTGGCGACCCGGGAACGCAAATTTTGCTTTCTCACGAACGCCACCGACGGGCCAACGCTGTGTGATGGTCTTGCGACGCGTATAGAAGCGAATGCTGTCAGGCCCATAGGCGAATAAATCACCGAACAATGAGCGCTTCCAGCCACCAAAGCTGTGGTACGACACTGGAACCGGAAGGGGTACGTTAATACCAACCATTCCAACCTGAATATTGTCAGCGAAGTAGCGCGCAGCTTCACCATCACGCGTGAAGATGCAGGCGCCATTACCGTATTCATGATCATTGATAAGTTGCATGGCCTGTTCTTCGGATTCCGCACGTACAACGCAAAGAACCGGCCCAAAGATTTCTTCCTGATAGATTCTCATGTCAGAAGTGACGTTATCAAACAGGCATGGACCGAGGAAATTGCCGTCTGCATGCCCCTCGACAACCAGACCTCGTCCATCCACGACGAGGTCGGCACCTTCTTCGATGCCCAGATCAACATAGCCACGAACTTTGTCGTGGTGAACTTTGGTAATCAATGGGCCCATGTGGTTCGAGATATCCGTGCCCGGGCCAACTTTGAGGCTGGCGATCTCTGCCTGTAATTTCCTAACAACAGAATCGGCGACTTCATCACCAATACACACAGCGACTGAAATGGCCATGCAACGTTCACCACAGGATCCATAGGCGGCACCAATAAGCGCGTTAACGGCATTGTCAATGTCAGCGTCTGGCATTACGATCGCGTGGTTTTTAGCGCCGCCGAGCGCTTGCACACGTTTGCCGTTTTTGGTGCCAGTAGTATAAATATATTCAGCCACTGCTGTTGATCCTACGAAGCTAATTGCCTGAACACGATCGTCATTCAATAGTGCATCAACGGCTTCTTTGTCGCCATTTACGAGGTTGAAGACGCCGTCCGGCAGTCCTGCTTCTTTCAGTAAGCGAGCGGCGATCAATGGGGAGGTTGGATCTTTCTCAGATGGCTTCAGGATGAACGTATTGCCACAAGCGATCGCCATCGGATACATCCACATAGGGACCATTGCCGGAAAGTTAAAAGGTGTAATGCCAGCAACAACACCAAGCGGCTGAAAGTCAGACCAGCTATCAATGCCCGGACCAACATTCTTGGAGTACTCACCTTTGAGCAACTCGGGAATTCCACACGCGTAATCGACGACTTCGACACCGCGGCCGAACTCGCCCATGGCATCGTCAAAGATTTTTCCATGCTCATCAGTGATAGCCGCGGATATTTCCTCGGCATACTCCTCTAGCAGCTGCTTGAATTTGAACATGATGCGCGCGCGCTTTGCTGGCGGCGTGTTGCGCCAAGCTGGAAAAGCGGCTTGGGCTGCTGCAATAGCAGTTTCAACCGTTGCCTGCGATGCCATAGCCACATGTCTAGTAATCTCGCCGGTCGCCGGATTGGTAACAGGTTGAGGTCGGTTGTTATCAGCAACATCAACATTGTTGATGAAATGGCCGACAATCTCAGCTGCGGCTATATTTTTTATGGGGATAGTGCTCATGGTTGATCTCCAGATACTGCCTACTCAATCGAATCAAGTACGCGACGGATGCCTGCAAATGATTGCTCCATCTCATCCGGGTCTGAATTAAGGAAGGGCGAGAACTGTAGGACGTCCATACCGTTGCGGACAACCATATTCTCTTCCCAGAAGCATTTCTTATGTATTTCGAAGCCGCGCATACCAGCTGCGCCATCTCGCGGCGCCATTTCGATAGCGCCCATCAGACCGAAGTTGCGTACGTCAACTACATGCTTTTGATCTTTGAATGAATGTAGCAGATCTTCGAAATGCTGCTCCAAACCTGAAGCCTGTTCGAACATGCCTTCCTCATCATAAACATCCATGGTCGCAAGTCCTGCCGCTGCTGCAACCGGGTGACCGGAATAAGTATAGCCGTGAAACAGCTCAATTATTTTTTCAGGGCCATGCATGAACGCATCATAGACACTGTCGCGAACCAGGACCGCGCTCATCGGAATGACGCCGTTGGTCAGGCCCTTGGCTGTCGTAATGATATCCGGCGTGACGCCAAAGCGTTCTGCAGCAAACGGCGCGCCCAGTCGGCCGAACGCTGTGATGACCTCGTCAAAAATCAACAGAATACCGTGCTGGTCACAAATTTCGCGCAGGCGCTTGAGATAGCCAACAGGCGGTGGCAATACACCGGTAGACCCTGCAACCGGCTCGACGATCACGGCGGCGATATTGCTGCCGTCATGGAGTGCACAGAGTCGCTCTAGATCATTGGCAAGCTCAACGCCATGCAGAGGCAGACCGCGGGTGAACGCATTGCGTTCAATGTCATGTGTGTGACGAATGTGATCAACGCCAGGGACAAGGTTGGCGCTGAAGGCCTTGCGGTTCGGCACCATGCCGCCGACAGACATGCCGCCGAAATTAACGCCGTGATAGCCGCGTTCGCGTCCGATCAAGCGAGTGCGATTGCCTTCTCCTTTCGCACGGTGATAGCCGAGTGCGATCTTTAGCGCTGTGTCGACAGATTCAGACCCTGAATTGGCGAAGAAGCAGTGATTGATACCGTTGGGCGCTATATCGGTAACACGCTCAGCCAGTTCAATGGCCTTATTGTTCGTCAGCTGAAAAGTCATACAGTAATCGAGCGTGGCTACTTGTTTCTGCACCGCTTCAACAATTTTTGGGTGGCAGTGGCCGACGCCCGATGTCCACAGTCCCGAGAATGTGTCATACAGTTTGTTGCCATCCTCAGTGGTGTAGTAGTGACCAGACGCCCCGGTGATAACGCGGGGTTTAGACTTGAAGTCACGGTTTGCCGTAAAGGGCATCCAGTAGGTATCCAGGTTATTTTCAGCTGAGCCCATCAAGTTACTCCGGGTACATTCTACAAAGAGGGCGAATCTTACGCTCAGAATGGGATGTTAAACAATGAGTTACATTCATAAACGTAAGTTGTTGATTTTCTTGCTCCGAACAGTCGTCGCTCTTCCAGTTAGCGTTCATATTGCGCGTTTGTTGGCATTCTGAGGCCGGCGCACCGTGCGTCGATCAAGATTCCACAAAAAAGCCAGAAAAGCGACCAAATGCTCTAGCCAAACAAGATCAATTGGTGGCAAAGTTATGCCCCTTCAAGAATTTTAACCGAGATCAGAATCCATGGGCCAGTTTGGCACAGAATTTTGCGATCATATTGTGATCGCTCGTTACGAGGATGGTGCCTGGCAGGCACCTGCAATCGAGGCGCTAAAACCCCTGTCTTTGCACCCAGCAGCGCATGTATTTCATTATGCTAGCACCTGTTTCGAGGGTTTCAAGGCCTACCGCTGGGATGATGGCGCGGCACGAATCTATCGGCTGCATGATCATATCGAGAGGATGCAGAAAAGTGCAGCCGCATTAAGACTTCCGGTGCCGGATATGGAAATGTTGGCGGACATGGTGATGAACCTAGTTCTGCACCACGTCGAGGACATTCCGACGCCGCCGAGTTCGCTGTACCTGCGTCCGACCTTGATCGGGACATTACAAAACATCGGCGCAGCAGCAGCGCCATCGACGGAGGCGACATTGTTCGTCTTAGCATCCCCGGTTGGTGATTATTTTTCTGGCGGTGCGGTTACGCTAAAACTGTTGGTTGAGGAGCAGCTCGCTCGTTCGACCAAGCAGTTGGGCAGTACGAAAACTGGTGGTAACTACGCGGCGGCTCTTGGCCCTACGTTGGATGCAAAAGAAGCGTATGGCGTGGATCAGGTGTTATTTTGCCCTAACGGCAATGTGCAAGAAACAGGGGCAGCGAACTTCCTCTTGATCAGCGACGATGAAGTCATAACGAAACCGCTTGATAGTACGTTTCTGCACGGTATGACTCGTGATTCGCTTCTGAAGCTAGCGGCTGATAATGGCTACAAAGTTATTGAAAGGAATTTTAACGTCGATGAACTGCTCGAATTGGCTAAGACTCATGAGGCAGCTCTGTCGGGAACGGCGGCGTGTCTTTCGCCCGTCGGTACGTTAGTTCGAGACGGTATCGAAATCAAAGTACGTGACGGTGAAGCTGGACCGAACACGGCTCGACTTCAGAAAGCATTGCAGGACATTCAATACGGACTAGCCCCTGACACGCATGGTTGGTTAACGAAGGTCAGCTAGTCGTGACTCATGGCCGCAATAGCGAAAAATCAAATCATTATCGAAGCAAACCTTATTCACACACGTCTCAGGCTATGCAGAATATAGAGTGAAACTGTAAACAACAGCATCGCGATGGCTTGATGTAATGCTCCGAGAAAAATGGGCACTGACATGAGAAGTGTCGAAATGCCCAGCGCTACCTGAAATATTGCAGTGTGCAGTAGTGCGTTTACGGCTGGACGACTGCGCGCAGGCAGGTCAGCTTTGCGTGCTTTGACCCAGAAGCCAATGATGACCAAAAACGTCGAGATCGCCAGCACACGATGGTCCAGTTGAACCGTGGTCATATTTTCGAAGAAATTCCGCCAGAACGGCTCTAAGGCCATCGTGCCAGGCGGAATCCAGTCATCGCCCATTAGCGGAAAGGTGTTGTAGATTTTACCGGCTTTCAGCCCGGCTACAAAGCCGCCAGAGATAATCGTTACAGAGGTCAGTACAGTCACTGCGAGTGATTTTCGGTACCAAGGGTGTCTTTGCTCACCAGAGGCCGGGAACAGCAATGACATGGCGACCCAGAACATATACGCGTAAATAAGGAATGCTGCAGAAAGATGTGCGCTTAACCTGTATTGGCTAACGTGCGGGTTATCGACCAGCCCGCTTTTCACCATGTACCAGCCGAGTACCCCCTGCAGTCCACCAAGAACGAACATCAGCGAATACTTTGGCCATTCGGCAGCCTTGATGTAGCCCTTCACGAGAAAGAAGATTAACGGGAGCAGAAAGACGATACCGATCATCCGTCCCAAGAGGCGGTGCAGAAACTCAAGCCAGAAAATGCCCTTGAATGCTGAGACGTCCATATGCGAGTTCACCTTGAGAAACTCAGGTGTCTGCTGGTAGAGGTCGAATACACGCTGCCATTGAATATCCGAGAAAGGTGGCAGCCAACCCATCAAAGGACGCCAGTCGGCCATAGAAAGGCCAGAACCCGTCAATCTTGTGACGCCGCCAAGAACAACCATCGCAAACACAAGTCCACAGCAAATCAGAAGCCAGATCGCGACAGTGCGATTCTGGGAGAGGGTCGTGTTCATGTTGTTCATCTGTAGGAGCGATTATCGGTTGTCATATGAAGTAGTAATCTTAACAGGCTGAGCAACAACAAACAGCATCGCAAGCTTGTTGTTATTGCTGTTTTGTAGAGCTATTGTACGATCAAGAAAAGTCATACACTCTAAAATTTGATCACAAATAGATGGGTTTATTGTGAAGATCCGCATCAAAGACAACTCTATCCGCTTGCGCCTCACCAGGGGTGAGGTCGATACTATGCGTGATAGTGGTGTGGTGACCTCAAAGACTGGGTTTCCCGGTGGTCGCGAGTTTTGCTACACGCTTGAGAGTAACCCGGCGAGTGTAAATCCTGCCGCCTTCTATTTGGACAATGAAATCCGGCTGCGGCTTCCTGAGGCAGTGATATTGGCGTGGACGACAACCGAGCAGGTTTCGATCAAAGGCGATCATATTCTCGACGATGGCGAAACACTTTCAATACTGATCGAAAAAGATTTCGCGTGTTTGGCGCCGCGAAGCGGTGAGGATGAAGCAGATATGTATCCTCATCCCAATGTCGAATGAGAAGGTGGAGACTAACCCAATTATTTGGGAACCCGATTCGACTCGAATCGAGAGTTCCGCGATGCACCAGTTTATGCGACAACAAGGCTTTGATAGCTACGATTCTTTGCATGCTTGGTCTGTAGATGAACTTCCAGCATTTTGGGTAGCGGTCGTAGATTTTTGTGGCATTCATTTTGACCGAGCACCTGAGTCGATCCTGTCGCGATCCGATAATATTATGGATGCTGGGTGGTTCGCCGGCACGCACTTAAATTTCGCGTCGCATCTCCTACGACATCGCGGCAGCGAGGCGGCAATTGTTTTCCGTGGTGAGGATGGTACTCGCTGTGAAATAAGTCGCGACGACTTAATCGAAGTAGTTGCTCAACTTGCATCTTCGCTGCGCGCGATTGGTGTTGAAAAAGGCGATCGAGTCGCAGGATATTTACCAAATTGCCCGGAAGCCGTGATCGCGATGTTGGCCGCAGCAAGTATTGGAGCGATATGGTCGTCATGTTCGCCGGATTTCGGCAGCAACGGTGTTATTGATCGTTTCGGCCAGATAGAACCGAAAGTCTTGTTTGCTACTAACGCCTATTATTATAACGGCAAAATATACGATACGCGCGAGACCGTCGCTAGCATAGCTACTGCCATGACATCATTAGTCACTACGGTCGTCATTCCGTTTGTCGATCAGGTAGGCACAAGCATAGGCATCGAAAATGCTAAACCTTGGGACGAGTTTCTTGTCGACGATGCAGAGCTGGAAATAACGCCAGTCGAGTTCAATCATCCACTCTACATTATGTATTCATCCGGGACGACCGGCATACCTAAGTGCATTGTGCATGGTCATGGCGGTACCTTGCTGCAACAAAGTAAAGAGCATGTGCTGCACACAGGCGTCGCTGACGGCGATAAGCTATTCTATTTCACCACCTGCGGATGGATGATGTGGAACTGGCTCGTGTGCGGTCTTGGGGTAGGCGCGACTCTCATTCTCTTTGATGGGGCGCCTTTTTTCAGGGAGGGCCGCATCCTCTGGGAAATCGCTGAGCAAGAGGGTATTAATATCTTTGGAGTTAGCGCCAAATATATATCAGCGCTGGAAAATACAGATGTCAGGCCGAAAAGAGATTTCTCGCTGCCGATGCTGCGAGTCGTATTGTCGACCGGTTCGCCACTCGCGCCGGAGAGTTTCGATTTCGTGTACGAGGCCATCGGCGATAACTTGCAGCTTGCATCGATTTCGGGTGGTACTGACATATTGAGTTGTTTTGCATTGGGCAACCCACTACTGCCGGTTCGACGTGGCGAGCTGCAGTGCAAAGGCCTCGGTATGGCGACTGAAGTCTACAACGAAGATGGACGGTCCGTAATCGGAGAATATGGTGAGTTGGTTTGCACCAAACCGTTTCCATCAGCACCGATTGCCTTCTGGAATGATGTCGGTGGCAAGCGCTATAAGGCGGCGTATTTTGAGCAATTCCCAGGTTTGTGGGCGCAAGGCGATTTCGCAGAAGTCACGCCCAGTGGTGGGTTAGTCATTCACGGTCGGTCTGATGCTGTACTCAATCCAGGCGGGGTGCGAATAGGCACTGCGGAAATCTATCGGCAGGTCGAGAAACTCGATGCTGTGGTCGAAGGTCTTGCCATAGGCCAGCAATGGGAGGGTGACGTGCGCATTGTGCTGTTCGTTTTACTCAAAGAAGGCGCCAGTCTTAACGAAACATTAATCGCGCTGATTAGAAAAACTATTCGAGATAACACGACACCGCGGCACGTACCTGCGAAGGTCATCGCGGTTCCCGAAATTCCGCGCACGAAGAGCGGTAAGATTGTCGAGCTGGCTGTTCGTTCTATCGTCCACGGAGAGGCGGTCAATAACACGCAGGCGCTAGCGAATCCGGAGGCATTGGAACACTTCCGGGATCTCGCGGAGCTCACGTCCTAAGGAGTGGTAATTGTCTGGTACTGAGATAGTTGGAGAGGAGATTGTTCGAGGTGCAGTGAAGTCCGAATGGATAGACGCCAATGAACACATGAATGTCGCCTATTATATTCTTGCCTTCGATCTGGCTGTTGATTCGCTATGGGAAAAGTTTGGAATCACTAAGGATTACGTGAACGTCAGCAACAGCTCGACGTTCGCAGTCGAGAGTCACACCACCTGGCAGAGAGAGCTGAGAGTTGACGACCCTTACATCATTACCACACAGCTACTGGCGTATGATGAGAAGCGGATTCATCAATTTATGCGCATGTATCATGCCGAGCATGGGTTTTTGGCCGCTACGACAGAGTGGTTGAATTTACATGTTGATCTCAGTGTCCGAAAGGTTTCGCCATGGCCAGATGTCATTCGCGATAAAATATCGGCTTTCGCTGCATGGCAAGGTGAATGGGATTGGCCTCTGGAGGCAGGTAAGCAAATGAAAATTTCGATGCCAATTTATACTGGCTCGACGAGACAGTGATGGGTAAATTTCTACTTGCAATCGATCAAGGTACTAGCAGCAGCCGTGCGGTGATTTATGATCACGCGACGGAAGTGGTCGCCAGTGCCCAGCAGGAGTTTCCGCAAATTTATCCACAACCCGGGTGGGTCGAACATGATCCAGAAGTGATTTGGTCGTCTGTCCGCGCCGTATGCAAAGAAGTATTAGGAGCTGCATGCGCTAGTGCCGCCCAGATTACTGGGATAGGAATTACCAATCAGCGTGAAACAACGCTCGTATGGGACCGCGAAACAGGAAAGTGTGTCTACAACGCCATTGTTTGGCAGGACCGACGCACGGCAGAACACTGTCGGGCACTCCGAAATGATGGGCTTGAAAATAACATTTCGAAGAAAACTGGCTTGCGTCTGGATCCGTATTTTTCGGCGACCAAGTTAGCCTGGATTCTCGATAACGTTGATGGCACGCGAGCCCGTGCTGAGGCAGGCACATTGCTGTTTGGTACCGTAGATAGTTTTCTACTGTGGCGATTAACCGGCGGCACTACACATGCCACCGATGCCAGCAATGCGTCTCGGACGATGCTATTCAATATCCATACCCAGCAATGGGATGATGAACTCCTGAATATCTTTAATATCCCTCGACAGCTACTGCCGGAGGTAAAAGATTGTGTAGCACAATTCGGTGTTGCAACAGACGTTTGTTTGGGCGGACCTGTGCCGGTTCTGGGTATTGCGGGTGACCAGCAAGCAGCACTGATTGGACAGGCCGGATTCGAGAACGGTATGACAAAGAGCACGTATGGCACCGGATGTTTCGTTATAGCGAATACGGGTACAGCTGCGTTGGCGTCAAAGAATAAACTATTAACGACGGTTGCAATGCGCCTCAATGGTACGGTGACCTACGGACTTGAAGGCAGCGTCTTTGTTGCCGGTTCAGCGCTTCAATGGTTACGTGATGAATTGAAAATCATCGATTCGGTCGCCGAAACCGAAGTAATCGCGAGCCGCATAGGCGTCGTCGATAATGTTCTGGTAGTTCCAGCATTCGCAGGACTCGGTGCACCATACTGGGACCCGGATGCGCGAGGAGCGATTCTTGGATTAACGAGAGGTACGGGTCGAGATGAGGTGGTCACTGCGACCTTGCAGTCTGCCGCTTATCAAACGCGTGACTTGGTCAGCGCAATGGCTGACGATGGTATCTCATTGGATGTTATTCGAGTCGACGGTGGCATGGTCGCTAACGATTGGTTCTTGCAGTTTTTGGCTGATATTCTCGACACGCCGGTTGAGAGGTCAGCAAATGTCGAGTCGACTGTATTGGGCGTGGCCTACCTCACCGCATTAGCTGCTGATGTCTTGCAGAGCAGTGAGCAGATATCGGCCTTATGGAAACTCGAATCGCGATTTGAACCATCAATGAAATCAGATCGGCGCGAGCTCTTACTGCAGGGATGGGCTACGGCCGTCAGTCGAATCAGGAATAGTGGATAGGTTCTCTTGTTAAAGACATGCTAGAGACTGGGGAAATACCGGATCCTAGGATGCATTGCGTCCAGGCCGCCTGCTGATGTCTATCGCGCGCAGCCACATTGAATGGAATTGACCCCCCTTGCCACTAATAGGAAACTGCTCAGATAGTGCTCAAACCCTTAGATATTAGCGAGGTCGAATACAATGAAACTGATAATTCCCGGCAACACCTTATTCATAAGCACTCGAACCAGCGCGATTGGCGTGATGGTCGCCGTTTCTGTCTTGGTTGTTAGCGGATGCGCGCCGATGCCGACTTCCGTAGGTGCCCCGGGTGGTGCCGGCAGCAATATGCCAGGCGGTGTTAGTATGCCAGGCGGCTCATCAGGCGGTGGTGGTTCAGAAGGCGGCTCTCAAGGCGGCTCTCAAGGCGGCTCTCAAGGCGGCTCTCAAGGCGGCTCTCAAGGCGGCTCTCAAGGCGGCTCGGAAGGTAGTGCAGAGAGTGGCGGCGCGTCCGGAGACTCGGGCGGCAAAGGTTGTAGCGATAGTGGAATCTCCGGTGGTGGATTTGGTGGAGGCGCACGCTGCGACCAGGCGGGAAGCGTAGGTGAGTTTCCCAGCGATGGTGCCAGTGCGGAGGAATTGGGAGATGAACTCGATAAGTCGGTTGGCGATTTCGATGAAGCCATCGGCGAAGAGCAACGGAAAGTCTCATCAGTTGGTCGAGACACCGAAGGATTTGGCGAAAGATCAGGTGGTGGTGGCTCCATTGGTCTGGGTGAGCAGGCAGCTGGCGGATCAAGTGGCGGTGGTGGTTCCAGCAGTTCCGGCGGCGGGTCGGCCGGTGATAGTGCAACTCAAGCCGGCCCTAATGATGGCATGAGTGCCGAAGAAATGGCGGCGCGCACGCCAGAGGACATCGCAGTGAACACCTATGAAGACATTGTTGCCCGACAACTTCGTGAAGCAGCGTTGGCCGAGGACGATCCGGAATTGCGGGAACGTCTCTGGGAGGAATACCGCAAGTACACTGGAATGAAATAGGGCTGCCGCCAATAATGAGAATACAATTAATCGCACTTGTGTTTTTGCCCGCATTTCTGTGGGGCTGCTCTGTTCAGGAGCTCGTTATCGCCGAGGAAACGGCGCTCATTGTCGCATCAACTTCCGTGGACGAAGCTTTTTTGCTGGATGTGGGAATCGTGGAGTTTGAGGCAGGGATTCCGAAGAACAACAACCCAGAAAAAACAGGTGTTTACGAAGATATTCGTGGGGCCGAAACGAAGTATTTGCCGTATCACCTCAAGACGACCTTGCAAGGCACCGGTCACTGGGGAGCTGTGCGAGTTATCCCTTCTGAAAAAGCCTTCACCGACGTGATTATCAAGGGTTCAATCAAAAAATCCGATGGCGAATATATCGAAATAGAGTTCTCCGTATCAGATACGTCGGGCCGATACTGGTTCTTGCGCACGTATGAGGCTCAAACTGGGCTGACGTCCTATTCGAAACGGCGCGATCGAAGACGTGATCCGTATCAGAAAGTGTTTAACGATTTCGCTAATGACCTGCAGCAGTATGTGGCGCTGATACCTCCCAGACAATTGCAACAGACCCGCCAGATATCGGAGCTAAAGTTCTTCCGAGACATGTCTCCGGCGGCATACAACGGATACTTAGGAACGACCAATGATGGAGTGATCAACGTATTGCGACTGCCCGCCGAAAATGATCCGTCAGTAGGCCGCATGCGACAAATTCGTGAACGTGATCGTCTGGTTGTGGATACCTTGAACGAGCACTACGCAAATTTTTATTACGGTATCTCAATTCCATATCGAAATTGGCGTAAGACCTCTCGAGCGGAAACCGTGAAATTTAGACAGGAAAAACGCTCGGCCAAAATGCAGGCCTTGGTTGGTGTGGTCGTGCTCGCGGGGTCAACGCAAGTGAATACCAACAGCTCCAGCCGCAACACGCGTAATATCAGCAGAGCACTGCAATACCAAGGCATTTCACGAGGCGTTAACAGTATTTTTTCTGCCCTGAGACGTAACCGTGATGCCGGGCTGCATATGGACGCAATAGCTGAGCTGTCTGAGTCATTCGGAAATGAGGCGGCACCGATGGTCGTCAATGTGGAGGGTCAGGAAAGACGGCTCACCGGTACTGCTGAAGCGCAGTTTGAAAGTTGGCGGCAGCTGTTACGAGAGATTTACGAGGCCGAGACGGGTTTCTCGCAGTCTGTAGAAGTTGGAGCACCGGCCCGTGCCCCGGAACCGACAGGTTAGCTAGACCCATATAATGCTCGAACTTAATCAAGGTACTCAATTAGCCGATCGATACACGCTTGTCCGCCGACTTGGAGGTGATGGCCTGACACAAATATGGCTGGCCAGAGACCGCCTGACAAAAGCGTCAGTGGCACTGAAAATCGGGAGTGGTGATCCTGAGAGCGTGGCAAGTTTGCGTGCTGAATGGAAAGTAAGCATCCGCTTAATGCATGCCCATATCGTACGCGCATTCGAGTTTCACAATGATTCAGAAGCGGTATTTTTTAGTCAGCAATTCATAGACGGTCCAGATCTCAGCGCATTGACGGGCTTGTCAATCGAAGACATTCTTGCGCCGATCGGATTACTGGTCGAAGCGCTTGCATACTTACATTCTAAGGG
>JABIQN010000070.1 GCA_018699395.1 Gammaproteobacteria bacterium | reverse complement strand
CCTTGCTGCCGCTGCAGCACTGCAGAATCGGTTTCGCGCTGGCCAATGCAATGCGCCAGATGGACATTATGCTGAGGCGTTTCGTGTTTTCCGACGCTTCCCCTTTGCCGATGCCGGGGCAATTCTGCCGGCACCACCACCACGCCGTCCCTTCTATATTCCTGGCTCAGACGCATTTCTTTAGTAGCTTTCGGCTTGACTGGCATCCGCATGGCGGCAAGTTAAATAATCCGTCGCTGGACAGAAGATCTAGATCCAAAGAAGAGTATTTTCTGTTGCTCTATCCACTTCTGAAGATGCTCGTGAATTGAATCGAACTGCTTACCTGTTACGCTATGCTCCTCGCCAATTAATTCACTTCATCGAAAGCAAGCGTGCCAGCTGTCGCTACAATGTTAATATGCGCCGCTTATGGTCATGCCCATTGAAACTCAGGTCGCGAACAAGCGAGTCATTCTCGGGCTCTCAGGGGGTGTGGATTCCGCTGTGGCCGCTATCTTGCTACAGAGAGCTGGCGCAGATGTCCAGGCCTTGCATATGACCAACTGGGAAGACGACGATGGCTACTGCACCGCTGCAGATGATCTCCAGGATGCCCGGAATATTTGTGAGCAATTAGGCATTACTCTGCACCATGCTAATTTCTCCAGGCAATATCAAGATCAAGTGTTCGAGTATTTCCTAGAGGAGTACAAAGTCGGACGAACGCCGAACCCGGATGTGCTTTGCAATCGCGAAATCAAGTTTGGTGTGTTTCGAGATTACGCCAAACGCCTCGGCGGAGATCTACTGGCAACCGGGCACTACGCACAGTCCGATATCGTCGACGGTACTGGGGCATTGTTTAAGGGTGCTGATCCTGGCAAGGACCAAAGCTACTTCCTGCATGCCGTGAGTGCCGACGCATTAGCTGAAACCGTTTTCCCTTTGGGCGATATTCAAAAGAATGCAGTACGGCAGATTGCACGCGATTCCGGCCTCACCGTTCATGATAAGAAAGACAGCACAGGCATCTGCTTCATCGGCGAACGTCCTTTTCGAGAATTTCTTGCGACCTATCTGCCGGCAAAACCCGGCCTTATGGTGACTCCAGGTGGCGAAGAAATTGGTATGCACCAGGGCTTGATGTATCACACACTTGGTCAGCGTCGAGGGCTTCAAATCGGTGGTCGCACCGACTCCAGTGACGAACCTTGGTATGTCGTTGGTAAGAACCTCGAAAAGAACCAATTGATCGTCGCCCAGGGCGAGCATAAAATGCTGTTTAGCAATTCGCTGCTAGCTACGGACGTGAGCTGGATTGGTACCGCGCCCGCGGGCCTCACAGAAGGACTACGCTGTCGCGCCAAGGTTCGCTATCGGCAAGTAGATCAGGACTGTGTTGTCCAAGTGCTGAATGACGGTACAGCAGAGGTTCTTTTTGATGAACCGCAAAAGGCTGTCGCACCGGGGCAGTTCGTGGTCTTTTATGACAACGAGCGCTGCCTAGGCGGTGCGGTGGTAAATAAAATAGGATAAGCAGATTCTCTGCCCATTCGCTATAATACGCACCCCCTGCGGTCGTCTGGCCGCTCTGTACAACCCGAATTCCGGAGAAACAACATGACGGACAGCTTTAGCGCACGTGGAGCGCTTGAAGTCGGCGACAATGAATATGAAGTGTATCGCCTCGACGCTGTGAAAGAAGGTCACGTAGACCGCCTTCCCTACTCCCTTAAAGTTCTGCTTGAGAATCTACTGCGCCATGAAGATGGCCGCGATGTCACTCGAGACGATATTCTAGCGCTTGCCAACTGGGATCCAAAGGCAGCACCAAGCACCGAAATATCGTTTACACCTGCTCGAGTCATATTGCAGGATTTCACTGGTGTCCCCGCTGTTGTCGATCTCGCAGCGATGCGTGACGCTGTCGTAAAGCTTGGCGGATCCGCTGCCGACATTAATCCATTGTCGCCTGCCGAACTCGTTATCGATCACTCTGTTCAGGTCGATAATTACGGTGCTGCAAACGCTCTGGACCTCAATAATAAAATTGAATTCCAACGCAATAAAGAACGCTATTCATTCCTGCGCTGGGGTCAGTCTGCATTTGAAAATTTCCGCGTTGTGCCGCCAAACACAGGTATCGTCCATCAGGTCAATCTTGAATACCTCAGTCGTGTCATTTTTGATGCGGATAAGAATGGTACTCGCTCAGCCTACCCGGATACTGTTGTTGGCACGGATTCACATACAACGATGATCAATGGATTGGGCGTGCTCGGCTGGGGCGTCGGTGGCATTGAGGCTGAGGCCGCAATGCTCGGACAGCCAATTACAATGCTGATACCAAATGTCGTCGGCTTCAAGCTAACTGGCAAGCTTCGTGAAGGTACAACCGCGACCGATTTAGTCTTGACCGTTACTGAAATGCTTCGCAAAAAGGGTGTTGTTGGCAAGTTCGTCGAATTCTTTGGCGACGGCCTCTCACATATGCCGTTGGCTGACCGCGCGACGCTCGGCAATATGTCCCCTGAATTTGGTTCCACTTGTGGAATTTTCCCGATTGATGGCGAGACGATTCGGTACCTCGAACTCTCTGGGCGTGACGCTGAACAATGCGCACTGATCGAGGCCTACGCCAAAGAGCAAGGCATGTGGCGCCATGAAGGCCAGCCGGATGCGCTGTACAGCGATACGCTCGAACTCGATATGGGCGACGTTGTGTCCAGTATTGCTGGACCTAAGCGCCCGCAGGATCGAATCGCAGTTACCGACGCCGCTAAATCCTATGCAGGCATCCT
>JABIQN010000069.1 GCA_018699395.1 Gammaproteobacteria bacterium | reverse complement strand
TTGTATTAGTCGGCATCAGCACGGTGACTTCCATAAGATGCTCAAAGCAACTGGGCATGCGGACGCAGCGGCCAAAGGGCAGCGTGCCGGAAATCCCTGGCAGATGGCGACCGATGTCGTCGTGAGCTTGTCACAGTGAATACCCTCCACCCAATTGGCATATTCGGTGGCACGTTCGACCCCATTCACTACGGCCACCTTAGAACAGCATTCGAGATGTTGCAGGCGCTGCGCTTTGAGGAGGTCCGGTTTATTCCGTGCGGCGATCCACCGCACCGAGGCATAACATATGCCGACGCCGAGCTCAGATATCGCATGGTCGATGCTGCTATTAAAGGACAAGAAGGCTTCTTAAGCGATGATCGCGAATTGCGTCGTGAGGGGCCGTCTTACTCGATTGACACATTAACGGACCTGCGCGAGGAATTTCCAGAGCGCTCATTGGGTCTGATAGTGGGAATGGATGCATTCCTTGAACTACCCAAATGGCATCGCTGGGATGAAATCCTGAATTTTGCCCATATAGTCGTCGCCCATCGACCGGGTTGGAGGGCACCGGATATTGGTGAACTGGGTAACTTGATTACTGAGAACGGGACGCATCGAGTAGATGACTTGCATGAGGTAACGCATGGGCGCATCCATATCCATGCGGCGACTCAACTGGATATCGCGTCAACCGAGATACGGGATTTGGTGGCTACCGGTCGGGATCCGCGGTTCTTAATGCCGGATGCCGTGAGAGATGTCATTAAACAGACAAATTTATATATGAGTGAAACGAATGAATAGCGAAGAATTGAGTGACCTTGTTGTAGAAGCGCTGGAAGAAATAAAAGGGCTGGATATCATCAAGCTCGACGTCAGCGATATGACGACGGTTACTGATTGGATGATTGTGGCAAGTGGCACTTCGAGCCGACACGTACAGGCGCTTATTGAGAATGTTTCAGATCGCGCCAAGGCGGCGAGTTACCGACCCTCTGGGATCGAGGGCGAGAGCGGTGGCGAATGGGTATTACTTGACCTTCAGGATGTGCTGGTCCACGTCATGCTGCCCAAGATACGAGAGTTTTACAATTTGGAAAAACTCTGGTCAATCAGACCTGCCGGAGGCGCGGCGTCAACCGACGGCTAACTAGTGCATATTCGTCTTCTAGCTGTTGGTGATCGCCAGCCCTCATGGGTGGATGACGCCTTTGGCATCTACACCGCTCGCTATCCTCGTGAATGGAAATTCCGTCTCGACGTGATTCCGACAATTAGGCGCAACAAGAACGACAAGTCACATCATGCAATGAAAGTTGAGGGCGAACTCATTCTCGCAAAACTCGCCTCGACTGAACAGGTGGTGTTGCTGGACGAGCGCGGCAAACAACTGACCAGTAAATCATTGGCATCGCAGCTCGCAGACTGGCAATCCGATGGTCGGGATTTGTGTCTTATTATCGGTGGTCCTGACGGAGCGTCTGATGCGGTCCGGCAGCGGGCAGACATGCTCTGGTCGCTGTCAGAGCTCACCTTGCCGCATGGTATGGCCAGAGTGTTACTGGCAGAGCAACTCTATCGAGCCTGGTCGCTGCAAACTGGTCACCCGTATCATCGTGAGTAAATTGATAGCTCCCATGCTGCAACTGGCCTCAACGTCCTCACGACGTCGGGAAATTCTGGCATCGCTGGGTTTTCGGTTCGATGTTGTTGAGGTAGAAACTGACGAACGTCCGCTGAACGGTGAATTACCCTCGGATCTGGTGCTAAGGCTGGCAACCGCTAAAGCCGAGGCTCTGAATTGTGGCAGTTGCGTTTTAGGCGCGGATACCGTTGTAGTGCTTGGGGGTCGTGTGTTCGGAAAACCTCGGGACGCCGAGGACGCAGTCAGTATGCTACTTTCGCTGTCAGGATGTAGGCATACCGTGCTGACTGGCGTTGCGCTGAAAACACCCAATGGAACCCAGAGTGTACTGTCCAGTACGGATGTTCAGTTTCGCGAAATTAGTCAGGATGAGGCGCTGCGTTACTGGCAAAGTGGGGAACCCGCTGACAAAGCTGGCTCGTATGGTATTCAGGGCCTCGGCGGCATGTTCGTGAAAGCCATAAGCGGCAGCTATTCGGGCGTCATGGGGCTGCCAGTATTCGAGACCATAGAATTATTAGCGTCGGCCGGGATCGACGTACTTGAAAAACAGAGATGACGGAAGAATTAGTAAAAGAAGAAATTCTTGTAAATGTGACTTCGACCGAAGTGCGCGCTGCGCTGCTTGAGAACGGCGTATTGCAGGAGGTCTATATTGAGCGCTCGACACGGCGTGGAATAGTCAGCAATATCTATAAGGGCAGAGTCTCAAGAGTTTTGCCGGGCCTGCAGGCAGCATTTATCGATATTGGTCTGGAAAGAACCGCGTTCCTGCATGCCTCGGACATCACAACACCGGATGCCGCCGAAAACAATGGCGACGCACCGAATATCAAGGACCTGGTTCGCGAAGGTGATGGCATCCTGGTTCAGGTTGTCAAAGAACCGCTCGGCAATAAGGGCGCACGCCTGACGACGTCCATCACGTTACCGTCCCACTACCTAGTACTGTTGCCGCACAGCGATTCCGTGCGCATCTCGGCACGCATCGAAGATGACGACGAAAGAGAACGCTTGCGCGATATGGTTGAGGTTCTACTCAAAGAGCAGGGGTTGGAATGTGGCGCTATCGTGCGAACTGTTGCAGAGGGCGCCGCACCGGAAGCCATCATGGCCAATTTGCGTTACACACTTAAGTTATGGGATGTCGTTCAGCTGCAATATAGGCTGGCTAATGTAAAAACGATGATTCATGAAGACTTGTCACTACCCTTACGGGTAATGCGCGACATGATCTCAACGGATGTAGAGCGGATACTGGTTGATTCGAAAGAAAATTTTACTACGATGCTGGAATTCGTGAGCACCTATCTTCCGGACGCTAAGCTGATGTTGGAACATTACAAAAAAAGCCAGCCTATTTTTGATTTGCATGGCATGGAAGACGAAATCAAGAAATCGATGGATCGAAATATTTCTTTAGAATCAGGTGGCTATATAGTATTCGATCAAACTGAAGCGATGACGACTGTCGATGTGAACACGGGAGGGTACATTGGCCATCGCAATCTTGAAGAAACAATTTACCGAACCAATCTCGAGGCTGCAGTTGCTATCGCCCGTCAGCTTCGGCTACGTAATTTGGGCGGCATTATCATTATTGATTTCATCGATATGGAAGAACAGGAGCACCGTAGCAATGTGCTGCAGGTGCTCGAAAACTCTCTTTCACGAGATCGTGCTCGCAGCCAGATAACGCCCATGTCGCCACTAGGGCTTGTCGAAATGACCCGAAAACGAACCCGGGAAAGCTTGCAGCACGTTCTGAGTGAAGGCTGTACAAGTTGTAACGGCCGCGGTTTTGTCATGACGGCTGAGACCGTGTATTTTGAAGTTTTGCGCGAAATCATTAGACGGTCTCGGCAGTTTGAGTTTGAAGAAGTATTGATACTCGCCCATCAGGACGTGATTGAGCTGCTGCTTGACGAGCAGGCACCGAGTCTGTCAGAACTCGAGGAGCAAACAGGCAAGTCGATCCGCTTGCAAACCGAGTCGCTGTATCTTCAGGATCAGTTTGATGTGGTTCTGACGTGATGCTCAGGTTTTTGACTTAATGAAAAACATTCTCCGCCGGCTGATGAAATTCCTCGCTTATACTACAGCGACGGTCGTCATCCTGTTGGCGATAGCGGTGGAATTATTCCGACTATTCCTACCGCAAGTACCGCAATACCGGGATGAGATCAAGACTCGAGCAAGTGCTGCGATCGGAATGCAGGTCGAGTTTTCTGGGATGGACGCGCGCTGGGGACTTAGTGGGCCAGAGCTAGAGTTCTACGACGCAGAATTAATTCGTCCCGGCAGTGGTGATCGCATCATCGCCGCTGAAGAAGTGCGGGTCGGCGTCGGATTGCTACGTTTGATGTTTGAAAAAGCATTTGTTGTCGATCGGCTTATCATCCTTAAAGCGAGCATTGATGTGCGCCAGCAGGACGACGGGGGTTTTCGAATTCAAGGCTCTTCACTGGACGAGCTGTTCGGCTCCGAACTTGAAAACCAGGTAATGCCAACGAGTATCGAAATAATCGGCGAGGATATCGAATTGCGCTTCTTGCAACTCGGCGATGACCATCCACATTTCTTCAACGTCCCAAGTATGCGAGTCAGCATCAACGATAAACGTATTGCTGCTGATGTGGATATTCGCTTGCCAGATAATCTGGGCCGACAATTAAGTGTGTCAGCCAGCCAAATAAGCCTTGGAAGTGAGGAGGAGCGAAACTGGGACATCATCGTCGATGCTGATGATGTGAACCTGCTCGGCTGGTCGAGTTTGATGGGTGGTAGTCGTCAATTTCAATCTGGCATTGGCGATATGGAGTTGGCGCTCGCAATTAGCAATGGGCGGTTATCCAACCTCACAGCAGAACTTGATTTCGTCGACGTTGCCCTTGCAGCCGATGAATTATTTGATATCAGTGGCCGGATCGAAGTTGATGTATCCAACTTCGATTGGCTGATCGCGGCAAATGAATTTCGACTCTCGGTTGAGGGTCACGATTGGCCAGAATCATCACTTCAAGTCGAGGCCAGTGTGGATGACGCCGGTACTATTGTGATGTTGGATGCCAGAGCTTCCCATCTGAATTTGGATAATCTGCGGATAATAAGGCCCTGGCTCAGCGAAGAGCTAAAAGACTTATTGCTTGATTTTCAACCGTCCGGAGTTGTACGAAACTTAGTTGCGACGGCCTCCAAGATCTATAGCGATGAGCCAAGATTCAATGTCTCTGCGGAGCTGGACCGAGTAGGCATCGCCGGCACTTCGTCACGCCCCGGTGTCCGCGGGTTCTCCGGACTGGTGAGGGCCAATCGCGCCGGCGGCCGTCTCGAGAGCAAATCTACTGAGCTTAAGATTCACGTACCTGAGTATCTACCCCAAGTCATTGTGATCGATCAAGCAGATGGAACTGTCATTTGGAAGAACAGCAATAATCGAACGACCATCCTTTCTGACAGCATCATCAGTAGTGAGATTATCAACAGTCAGAGCAATGTTCAGTTGGTTCTCTACAAAGACGGACTATCACCTGAGATCGATCTCGCCAGTACTTGGAGTATTTCAAATATCGCGGAGGCGAAACGTTACATTCCAGAAAAAGCACTAAAGCCGATTTTGTATGAATGGCTTCAAATGGCATTGGTCAGCGGATCGATAACCCATGGTACAACCGCTCTCAATGGACCGCTCGACAAGTTTCCATTCGACGGTGGGGAGGGGCGCCTATTGATGAAGGCCTCGGTTCGCAACATGACTTTCAAATATCACAAGCTGTGGCCAGCAGCAGAAGGGCTAGACACTGAAGTGATACTCGATAATGCTCGGCTCTATTCGACTGAAAATCAGTCGATAAATGCCGGTATTTCTGCCATCAATGCCAAGGTGAATATTCCAGACCTCAGAGACCCTGTACTAAATATCGAGTCTTTCTCAACAGGATCGCTGGAATCGATTCGCGAATTTTCGATGCAAAGCCCCATCACAAACGTGTTCGGCGGCCAATTGGATCACGTTACTGTTGATGGGGAAGCGTCTTTCGACCTCAATCTGATGGTGCCACTTAAAAGAGAGCGTATTCAAGAGTTCGATTTTCAGGTGCGGGTGCGAAGTAATAATGGAGCGTTGGCGGTAGCAGGTCTTAATTCATCGATCACGGATCTGATCGGTGAAGTGACAATTGAGCGAGATCGAATCGAGAGCAAGGGACTCACTGGAACATTTCTGGGCGAAGACGTTAGCATTTCAATACAACGTTCCAAGGATCCACAATTCAGTGTGATCGCAACCGCGCTTGGTACAGCGACTGCGGATGGTATCGTCAATGAGCTGGGTGTGCCAATGGACGAACTCATTAAGGGTGCCGCTGTGTATCAGGCACGCATTCTGTTTCCCAGTGGCAAGATGGAGACTAAATCACCACTGACCGTGCAGATTGAAAGCGACCTCAATGGACTCGAATTACTCTTGCCAGTGCCGGTCGGAAAGCCAGCTGATTCCTCATTGCAAATATCAGGTGATATTCGTTTCATGCCGGGCGGAGAATTTATTGAGAGCGCTTTTTTTGCTGAGAATCGCATCGCTTGGCAATTGGCGTTTAATAAACCTGAGGGCAGTTGGGACTTCGATCGTGGTGTCATCACGATGGGCGGCGCCACCGTGGAGGCGGCCGATACGCGAGGTCTGCACATTCGCGGTTCGACAAGTGAGGTACGATTACAGGATTGGCTGAGTCTTTCGCGTAGCGGTGAGAAGAAAACCAGCGCTGCGGAACGAATTCACTCCATCGACCTAACGGTTGATAACCTGTACCTCATCGGCCAGCACTTAAAAGGACATCGCGTTCGAGTTGATCGAAGTGCGGCAGACTGGCTGGTGCAACTTGATGGAGAAGACGTCGTTGGTTCGGTATTCGTGCCGTACGACTTTAATGGCGAACGCAAGATGGTCTTCGATATGGAGAAACTCCGGCTGCCGGGTGACGAGACACAAACCGAGTTGGCATTGGAGCTTGATCCTCGCAAATTTCCGGCAATTCAACTGACAGCCGCTGAATTTGCCTTCGGCGACCGTTACCTCGGTGCTTTGGAGGCAATGTTCGAGAAAACCGAGCAAGGTCTTGTAGCAACCAAGATTTCCACCAGCGATGCGAGTTTTAAAATTGACGGCACCGGTCGCTGGCTTACTGAAGATGCCGATCCGCTGGGAAGTCATAGTTTCGTCAGCGCGATCCTAACAAGCACCGATGTCGAACAAACAATGTCCAGACTGAGCTACACACCCGGAATCGATAGCAAAGAAATGTCTATGAGTTTTGACCTGGATTGGTCGGGTAGCCCTCGGCCTGATTTTTTCGAGGTGCTCGATGGTGAGGTTCAGGTCCGGCTGGGTAATGGTCAGCTGAAAGAAATTGAACCGGGTGCCGGGCGTGTGTTCGGACTCATGAGTATCGTTGCGTTGCCACGTCGCTTGTCGCTCGATTTTCGGGATGTGTTTAGCAAAGGTTTCGGTTTCGATGAAATCGCTGGAACATTCATAATTGAAGATGGCATCACCTATACCTGTGACTTATCGCTCGATGGGCCTGCGGCCGATATTGGCATCTTGGGCGCGGCCGACATTGTCAATCGTACCTATGAGCAAACCGCGATAGTTTCCACAAATGTAGGGAATACTTTACCAATCGTTGGTGCTGTGGTCGCTGGTCCGCAGGTTATGGCCGCATTGCTAGTTTTTTCGCAAATATTCAAAAAACCGCTACAGGAAGTTGGAGAGGTTTATTACGCGATTGATGGCTCGTGGGATGAGCCGTCTGTAGAGTTGACTAACTCGGCGGCATTTATTGCCAGCGGTGAATTGGCGGAATGCTTATCAGGCGAAGAATTAAGATAAACCAATGCGTGTTGCGACAATTCAGATGAACAGTGGTGCGGACGTACCTGCGAACCTAAAGGTCGTAGACGAACTGCTGGGAGAGGCCGCCAAAGATGGCTGCGAGATGGCAGTCCTGCCTGAAAACTTCGCGTTGATGCCAGTATGCGACAGGGATAAGGCAAGAGCCGCTGAGACGCTTGGAGAGGGCCCCATTCAAACGTTTCTATCGGACGTATCGCGTCGGCATGGGCTTTGGCTTATCGCGGGCAGCATGCCGCTCAGTTCGCCAGAGATTGATGCTAATCGCGTTTATGGCGCGTGTCCCGTCTACGATGCTCATGGCGTCGAGCGGGCAGTTTATCGAAAAATTCATTTATTCGATGTCGATCTAGTCGACAAGCAGGAGTCATATCGGGAGTCGCTGTCAATGTACCCAGGAGATGATGTCATCTCTGTGATGACTCCGTGTGGCAGGGTTGGTTTGACCATCTGCTACGATCTTAGGTTTCCGGAGCTGTTTCGACAGCTTGTCGACGTCGGCGCGACAATTTTTACGGTGCCAGCAGCATTCACCATCACGACAGGCGAGGCGCATTGGCATACGTTGTTGCGCGCACGCGCAATTGAAAATCTGGCGTATGTGGTCGCAGCCGGGCAGTATGGCGAACATCCTGACGGCCGATCGACGTATGGACACTCACTGATTATCGATCCTTGGGGCCGAATTTTGGCCGAAGCGGACGATGGAAATTGCTTTATTGCTGCGGATATTGACCCGTTGCTTCCTGCGCAATTGCGCAGTGAGTTTCCAGCGCTTGAAAGCCGCCGTTTATAAATACTTGGAATACACATTTGGATAAGAACGGTAATTTAATCGACTCGATGATGTCGCGTATGTTGGAGCCAGTGGGTCTCGACGAGAAGAGCCTCAATACGACACTTGGCGGTATTATGAAGGGCGGCGTTGATTATGCCGATCTGTATTTTCAGATGAGTCGCCATGAAAGCTGGACGCTCGAGGATGGCATCATCCGCGAGGGCTGCTTTAATATCGATCAAGGCGTTGGAGTGCGTGCTGTAAGCGACGAGAAGACCGGATTCGCCTACTCGGATGAATTGTTGATGCCAGCACTTCAGCAAGCCGCAGGTGCAGCCCGCGCTATCGCACGTCAGGGGCAGGATAAATCGGTACAAGCTTGGAATCGGACCAATCTCACAGCGTTATATTCGGCCGATGACCCGACGACCAGCATCGACGACACGCAAAAAACAAAGCTGCTGAGTGATATTGATACGGCAACTCGCGATCTTGACAAACGTGTGGAGCAGGTCATTGTCAGCCTCGCAAGTAGTCAGGATCTAATTCTAGTAGCTGCATCGGACGGCACGATGGCGGCAGATATTCGCCCACTAATCCGCTTGAATATCAGCGTAATCCTAGAGCAGGATGGTCGCCGTGAGCAGGGCTACGCAGGCGGTGGCGCGCGAACGAATCTTAACTATTTTCTGGATGGCGACATTTCGATGGACTACGCTCGGGAAGCTGTTCGACAAGCACTGGTGCAATTTGAAGCTGAAGCGGCGCCAGCGGGTTCGATGCCGATCGTTTTGGGCCCGGGGTGGCCGGGAATACTACTGCATGAAGCGGTTGGTCATGGGCTCGAAGGTGATTTCAATCGCAAAGGTACGTCAGCGTTCAGTGGCAAGCTTGGACAGAAGGTTGCCGCGCCGCTGTGCACAATCGTAGATGACGGAACGCTTGTAGATCGTCGTGGGTCACTCACGGTTGACGACGAAGGAACACCTGGAAAGTACTCAGTGTTGGTCGAAGGTGGCGTCTTGAAAGGCTATATGCAGGACAAGCTAAACGCGCGCCTGATGGGCGTCGAATCGACGGGGAACGGCCGCCGCGAATCCTTCGCCCATATCCCGATGCCGCGAATGACCAATACTTACATGTTGGCCGGTCCACACGATCCGGAAGAGATCATCGCCTCGGTTGATAAGGGCATTTATGCGCCCAATTTTGGTGGCGGTCAGGTTGATATCACCTCGGGTAAATTCGTATTTTCAGCAAGCGAGGCGTATCTGATCGAGAAGGGAAAAGTTACACGGCCGATCAAGGGTGCCATGCTAATCGGCGACGGACCCGAGGCCCTCAACAAAATATCCATGGTTGGTAATGATCTCAAACTCGACTCGGGCGTCGGAACCTGTGGAAAAGAAGGGCAATCGGTACCAGTTGGGGTTGGTCAGCCGACACTCAAGATCGATGAGATTACAGTTGGCGGTACGGGTTAGGTGGAAATTCTTTACATAAGTCGATCTTTTCTATCTGTTAATGACCTATCAGAATCAATAATTTTGCGGATTATTAGATTCTTTGGGAGCAAGGAATCCCGATAGAAAAGGGGATTCCCACTGGACATTGACTCCTCGCCATGGAGAATACATCGCCCCCGGGGGAGATTACTTCAGCATCATGTGGGTCTCGAAACCAATTTATGAAAGTTTGCCCTACTTCTACCTGACGATAGGAGCACTCTGTCTGGGCGCTTCAATGTATGTCAATCACTGGTACTGGCCGACGATTTGTTTCGTTATGGGTCTCATATGTCTGGTTGCGGGAATGATTGTTCTATTGAAGCGGCGCGATCATCGGGTCACCGGCCGACGTGCAGCCCAACGGCAGGACCACTGAGCCTGCTGTTCGTCTATTGCGGAGTCCTGCCATTGGGCTACGCCGAGCTCTCAATAGATCAGGAGGCCTTGATAACGCTCTTATTGATGATGTCGACCAGTGCATCACGCTGCTCCGGCGTGTCGGCAACAACGGTCATGTGACCGAGCTTGCGGCCTGGTCGTGGGGCTTTTCCATAATCGTGCAATTGGCCAACTTCAAGCTTTCGTGTAGCACCAGTGATTTGTTCTATCAGGTTGACCATGCCAGCACAGCCTGTACTGGCTGTCGAGCCCAGCGGTAGGCCAGCTATAGCGCGTATATGATTCTCGAACTGGCTGGTTTCTGTTCCCTCGATACTCCAATGACCGGAGTTGTGCACGCGCGGTGCAAACTCATTGGCGAGCAATGTATCGCCTGTTACGAAGAGCTCCAACGCGAGAACACCGACATAATTCAAATGGTCGAGCAACTGATGAACATATTCGGATGCCTTGTCGGCCAGCTTCGAGTTAATCACCGGCGATCGAGATGTGCGTAATATACCGTCAACGTGAACATTGCGACTAAGCGGGTATATAGCAATTTCTCCGCTTATGCTACGCACGCCTATGCAAGACACTTCGTAGTCAAAAGCCACAAATTGTTCGGCGATCAGAGGCTGGCCACCTAATTCCTCCCAAGCGGCGTCGAGATTGGCTATTTTCTTGATGATGAACTGTCCTTTACCGTCATAACCAAAGCGGCGGGTCTTGATAATCATCGGCGTACCCAGTGAGCTAGCGGCATTATCCATGTCATCGCGGCTTTCGATTGCATAATAATTAGGCAATGGAATATCGAGCGCGGCGAACAGCCGCTTCTCGTCGAGACGGTCTTGCGAATGTCTTAGTGCATCCGCTGGCGGGTAAACTGGCGCAATCCCCTCGATACTGTGCAGCACAGCGACCGGGACATTCTCGAATTCGTAGGTGATAACGTCGCAAGTATCGGCGAGTGCTATCAAAGCGACCGAGTCATCAAATGCGCTTTGAATAACTTTGCCACATTTGGCTGCGGGTGGGTCTTGTGACGGATCAATAAATCGACACTCAATGCCGAGTTCATTGGCGGCGAAGCCAAGCATCTGGCCAAGTTGCCCGGCGCCAATTATGCCGATTCGCATGACGTTAGCTTGTAGGGTCGCTGTCGCCCAGAACCTTGCTGGTCTGGTTCTTGCGGAATGTATCCAGTGACATAGCAATTGCTTTGTCGTGATTCGCGAGGATAGCTGCCGCGAGCAGGGCGGCATTCACTGCGCCGGCGCGCCCTATCGCCATACAACCGACGGGAATACCTGCGGGCATCTGCGCTATCGATAATAAGGAGTCCATGCCATTAAGAGCTTTTGATTGCACAGGTACGCCGAGGACCGGTATGCGAGTCTTTGAAGCTGCCATGCCAGGTAAATGCGCTGCTCCGCCGGCTCCCGCAATAATTACCTGCAAGCCTCGCTCAATAGCCGATCCGGCGTATTCAAATAAGAGGTCGGGCGTTCGGTGTGCAGAGACGACTTTGATTTCGTAACTCACTCCCAGCGCATCAAGCGTTTCGGTTGCGTGCTGCATCGTATCCCAATCAGATTGGGAGCCCATGATTATACCGACATCAATTTTCATCGAGAAATACTACCACTATAATTAACGACGGAGCTTTTCGATTTCACTACGGAGCGGTTCCGGATCGATGTATCGCATTAGCTTGCCGATGTATTGCTTCTGCCGGCGCAATGCGCCATGTGATTTGATTTTCTGTGCCTCTAGAATGGCATCACGAAGATTGTCTTCCAGCGGCAGGCTGTCGATATCTGATTGTTTCAGAGTAATGAGTTCCTCACCCAGTTTCTGCAGTGCGATGTGCTCGCGTTTTCTTGCGCTTTTGCTGGGCTTTAATTCATTCACTGGTTACAGTACTCCCCGCGATTACTCCACTGATTAGCGGCGGGAGTTTAACACGCGCAAGGATTGTTCCAACTATGGCTAAAATATTGAAGCGCGAATCGCTGGGCAGGCAGGAACTTGAGAATCTCGTCGCTCTGGCATTGGATGAAGCCAAGAGTCTGGGGTCTGATCAAGCTGAAGTTGTGGCAAGCCAGGATGCTGGGCTATCGGCAACGGCGCGTCTGGGTGACGTTGAGAACCTAGAATTCACGAACGACCGTGGCATCGGTATTACCGTGTACAAAGATTCCTGTAAAGGTAGCGCGAGTACCTCCGATATTTCACCAGCGGCGATTCGCGAGGCCGTTGGTAAAGCGTATTCGTTTGCTAAATTTACAGCACAAGACCCACATTCCGGTCTTGCGGATGCAGAGCTGATGGCGACGAATATGCTCGATCTCGATCTGGATCATCCTTGGGATATTGGTGCCGAGCAAGCGATCGCGATGGCGATCGAATGTGAAAGCGCGGCAATGGCATATGATAAGCGCATCAGCAATTCTGAAGGCGTGACAGTTGGTACAAATCGAGGAACTCAGGCTTACGGCAATAGCCATGGCTTCATCGGTAGCGACTCGCGCACTAGTCATAGCATGACTTGTATCGTCTTGGCAGAAGAAAATGGTGCGATGCAGCGCGACTATCACTACACATCTTCTCGTGTTCCCAGTGAGTTGGACGAAGTTGAGTCCGTAGGCGTGGAGGCTGGCCGCAAGACTATTGCGCGACTTGGAGCTCGCAAGATAAAGACGACAAACGCGTCAGTTCTTTATATCCCAGACCTCGCACGTGGATTCATAGGTCATGCGATGGGCGCTATCACTGGTGGCGCACAGTACCGCCGATCCTCATTCTTGCTCGACGCCATCGGTCAAAAAATATTCCCTGATTTCATGCAGGTTCAGGAGCGACCTCATATTGCACGGGGCATGTCGAGTCGTGCGTACGATGGTGAGGGAGTTGCCACCTACGATCGGGATATCATTATCGATGGTTACTTGGATAGCTACATTCTTAGTAGCTACTCGGCACGACGTCTGGGCCTGAGAACGACAGCAAATTCAGGCGGAGCGCAGAATCTTCTGATACCTGGCAGCGATACTGATCAGGACATGCTGATCAGGGAAATGGGCACGGGTCTGGTGGTTGAGGAATTGATCGGTCAGGGTGTAAACGGTGTTACCGGCGACTATTCGCGCGGTGCCGTTGGCCATTGGGTGGAGAATGGGGAAATTCAATTTCCAGTGCATGAAGTAACGATTGCTGGAAACTTACTAGACCTTTATCAACGTATCATTGCGATAGGTAATGATCAGGATTTACGCAGCGGAATGCGATGTGGCTCTTTACTCATCGAGGAAATGACTATAGCCGGTGCGTAAGGCGCATTAATTTCTCCAACTTATCCAATGTCTCGACGAGAGATTGGTCATCCAGGGTTGACTCTTAATACAACGATTTGCGGCTCCACATATTAGGAGCTAGGCTTGAAAAAAACGATTGGCCATTGTCAAAGTGAGGGGGGGGGAGCTAGTCAGCTGTCATTCGTGTGAGCGCTTCTCTGTACTTGGTAGCTGTTTGTTCGAGAAGCTCAGGTGGCAGCTTCGGCCCTGGTGCTGTCTTATCCCAATCGAGTGTATCGAGATAGTCGCGAACGAACTGTTTGTCGAAGCTCGGCGGACTCGTTCCAATTTTGTATTTATCGACTGGCCAGAAACGAGATGAATCCGGTGTTAGCACTTCATCAATAATGTGTAGTTGGTCATCGTCATCCAACCCAAACTCGAATTTCGTATCAGCAATGATAATTCCGCGCTTCAAAGCGAAAGCCGCAGCACGCTCATAAATTTGAATTGAGACATCGCGGACGCGAATCGCGAGTTCGTCGCCGATGAGTTCGATAACCCGCTCAAAGCTGATGTTTTCGTCATGATCGCCAGACTCGGCCTTACTGGCTGGGGTGAACAAAGTTGTTGGTAACTTCTCGGCTTGCTGCATTCTGGCAGGTAAAGCGATGCCACAGACTTGACCGGTATCGAGATAATCTCTCCAGCCAGATCCAATCAGGTAACCGCGGACAACTGCCTCAATTGGTAGCGGCCTCAAGCGCTTGACTACCAGAGCTTGATCTCGAAGATCATCGCAAATATCAACGTCATCGACGACATCTTCTATCCGAAGTTCAGTCAACTGATTGTCGATGATGTCAGCCATCAAATCGAACCAGAAAAGTGAGATCTTCGTAAGCACCTCTCCCTTGCCGGGAATTGGGTCTGGTAAAACGACGTCATAGGCAGACAGACGATCAGATGTGACGATCAATAAATAATCATCATCGACACTATAAATATCCCTGACTTTGCCACGCGCGATCATCTCTAAACTTGGAATGGAAGTTTCAAAGAGGGCGTTGCTGCTGCTCATTCTGCGATGATCGCCGTTCCGGCCGAGACAGGCAAGCCTCCACAATAGGAATGCCCGCTGACACGCGTTAGGATTACGTATCTTTTTATCGCCCAATGGCTGGAATCTCGATTGTACTGGGGCAAGATCATCGGCATTCTAGCCGGTCTCGCGATGCGCAACCCTTGGGCCGTGCTGGCTGGTCTCGCTCTTGGACATCAGTTTGATCGTGGCTTCGCTGACCGATATCGCTTGTTTGAGAAGCAAGATGCGAATATTCCGCGTGTCTCAGAAGGCTTTATCCGTACACTGTTTGAGGTGATGGGGCATTTGGCGAAGGTCGACGGCCGTGTTAGTGAGGACGAAATTCGATCTGCCCGTATGGTTATGCACCGTCTGAGCTTGAATCCGTCGCAAGTTCGTCGTGCGATTGGTTGGTTCGACGAGGGCAAAGAACCTGGATACCCACTCGTTAATGCAATTCGCGAGCTACGCCGTGTTAATGCGCGTAGTCCTCAGAATCGATTGATGTTTGTGCGACTGCTTCTGGAAGTGGTGTTGGCGAAGCGCAACCTCAAGAAAGAAGAACACGCATTAATCTGGAAAATATGTACTGAGCTTGAAATCAGACGGGTTGACTTGGCACAACTTGAAGCCATGATACGCGCTCAGAAAGGATTCAAGCGCTCTCCGGCAGGCGATGTAGACGCCATGCGGGTCCGCAGTGCCTATGAGGCGCTCGGTGTATCAGTGGAAGCGACCAACGACGAAGTGAAGAAGGCGTATCGTCGTCTTATGAACAAAAACCATCCTGATAAAATATCGCCAAGCAATCCCGGTAAAGACGTGATTTCGGAAGCGGAGCGCCGCACACGAGAGGTGCGCGGTGCCTATGAATTATTGAAAGCCCGCCGATCGATACGTTAAGTTGCCGGTTGGATTGACCCTGATGTACAGTTCAGAAAAAGAGGAGCAATCTTTGACGCCATTAATTGCGCCATCAATTCTTTCTGCTGATTTCGCCCGTCTTGGTGACGATGTTAAAGACGTACTCGACGCCGGTGCCGACATTGTCCACTTCGATGTAATGGACAACCACTTTGTTCCGAATCTCACCATCGGTCCAATGATCTGCGACGCGCTCAGGACATATGGTATCGAAGCACCCATCGATGTTCATCTGATGGTCGAACCGGTGGACGCAATCATTCCGGACTTTGTAAAAGCAGGTGCGAGTTATATTACCTTTCATCCAGAGGCTAGCCGTCATGTTGACCGCTCACTCGAACTCATTCGTGAACAAGGCTGCAAATCCGGTTTGGCCTTTAGCCCGACAACTCCTCTGGATTTGCTAAATCATGTTATCGATAAAGTGGATATAATTCTTCTGATGTCAGTAAATCCGGGTTTTGGGGGCCAAAGTTTCATTCCGTTATCACTGGCTAAACTTCGCCAGGCAAGAGAAATGATTGAGACGAGCGGCAGGGAAATTCGTCTGGAAATAGACGGTGGCGTGAAGATCGACAATATTGGCGAAATCGCAGCAGCGGGCGCTGATACATTTGTAGCTGGGTCGGCGATTTTTGGGTCGGATGACTATGCTGCAACGATTGCTTCTATGAGAGCTGAAATAGATAGCGCCTGCTAATTGGGATGACCCCGATATTGCAGAAGGCGCTAGAGATCCATCTAAATCCTTTTTTTATCTATTTTTCGTTGAATAGGCCATGACTAAACCCAATACGCTGTTTTTGTCATAACTTTGGCCGTCGCACGCATCAGTCGGGCTAAAGGGCGTGGCAGTTCTGCTGCGCCTGCGTCGATTGCGCTCTCTCTATGCTCTTCCTCCTCATCACGCATTTGCGTAACGATCGCCCGACTCTTAGCGTCCGTTTCGGGCAGCTGATGGAGGTGGCTGTCGAGATGTGAGCATACTTGTTTTTCCGTCTCAGCTATGAAGCCAAGACCCCACTTATCTCCAAGTGCGCCACTCACTGCACCGATAGCAAATGCGCCGCCATACCAAATCGGACTCAATCGGCTTGTCTCGTAACCGAGTTCATGAATACGCTGCTCACACCAAGCGAGATGATCGAACTCTTCGTCAGCTGCATGTTTCATTTGTGCTTCGATATTCTTGTCCCGCGCAACGCTCGCGTGTCCTTGATAAAGGGCCTGAGCGGCAACTTCTCCCGCGTGGTTAACTCGCATGAGACCTGCCGCATGCGCTTTTTGCTTCGCATCCATCTCGGCATCAATCATGCTTTCTGCCGGATTTGCTCGCGATGGCCGCCCAGCCGGTGCTGCGACGGTTCGCAGTGCGTTGTTGGCGCCGATCAGTAATTTATCCAGTTGGGAAAATAGACGTGGTTGCATTCCAACAGTATAGCGCTATGCGGGCGTCCAGCGGTATACTCCGCGGCCAATTTTCGCGGAGTTAAGATCCAGACTAAGGAGATCGCGAATGAGTGTTCGTTTTGTATCGGTATCATTTTTTGCTGTGTCACTAATGTTGCCACTATTAGCCCTTGCACAAGATGCCGAAGAAGAGACAGGCCCATGGGCAGGTAAGACCTCGCTTGGCTACCTGGCGACATCAGGCAATACTGAGAATACGACCCTGAATACAGGGTTTGAACTCGGGTACACCGCTGACAAGTTGACACATTTGGCTGAGGTATTTGCGATCAAAGCGTCGGAAAGTGAGAGCACCTCGGCCGAGGCCTATGAACTTCGCTGGAAGAGTGAGCGCAAGCTGACTGACCACGATTTCTTATTCGGCCGCCTGCAATGGCGCAAGGACCGATTTGGCGGCTATGCGACGCAGTTCTCTCAGACTGTTGGCTACGGTCGTCGGCTGATAGAGAGCGACAAACACAAGTTGAATACGGAGATCGGTGCGGGTGCGCGACAATCCGCAACGCAACTGGACCTCAAAGATGATGAGACGGTCGGACGCATAGGCCTCTACTACAGGTGGCAATTCAGTGAGACCGCCGAATTTCGACAGGATCTAACGACTGAAGTGGGTGAAACGAACACTTATTCGGAGTCAGTGACATCGATTTCCGCCCAACTAGTTGGGGATCTCGCATTGGTTGCCTCCTACACGATTAAGAACAATTCGGACGTGCCGCTGTTGACCGAAAAAACCGATACTTACACGGCTTTGTCGATCGAGTACTTGTTCTGAACGCTTTTAGACGCAGATGCCGCTCCTAACTTATTGATCGATATATAGAAAAATGAAGCTCAGGATTGTTTGCATTGGGGCGAGGCCTACAGTATTATTTCGCGCCTTTCGCCGCTCCAGCGAACGCACTTACGTGCTTGGAGGGCAGACCGGATAAGGCCTTCCGCATTTGGGCCTCCTGAACAGACATTTTGCAAGACTTTCCCCTACGGAAACTAGAATTATGAGTACTTTTTCTGCAAAACCAGCAGAGGTTCGCCGCGATTGGTTCGTGGTCGATGCAGCAGGCAAGACGCTGGGTCGCCTGTCGACTGAAATCGCCCGACGTTTACGCGGTAAGCACAAACCAGAATACACACCACATGTTGATACCGGTGATTACATTGTTGTCGTTAATGCCGAGAAAATTCGCGTGACAGGCAATAAATTGAAAGACAAAATCTATTATCATCACACTGGCTATATCGGCAACCTCAAGTCCATTTCGCTTGAGAAGCTGCTCGTTAAAGCACCTGAGCGTGTGATCGAGAAATCGGTCAAGGGTATGCTGCCGCGAGGTCCTTTGGGCCGCCAAATGTTTTTGAAACTGAAAGTATTTGCCGGACCTGAGCACACGCACACAGCACAGCAACCCATTCCTTTGGAAGTAAACGCTTAAGGCCTAGTCTTACAGCATTGAGACAATATTATGAGTGATACTTATTACGGTACCGGTCGTCGCAAATCGTCAACGGCGCGTGTGTTCATGAAGCCTGGCAAGGGCAACATCACGATTAACAATCGTGCGCTGGATGTTTTCTTCGGTCGTAAGACGGCACAGATGATTGTTCGTCAGCCGTTGGAGCTGACGCAGCATACCGAAACTTTTGATGTAAATGTTACTGTTAAAGGTGGCGGCACGACAGGGCAAGCTGGTGCTATTCGCCATGGCCTGACTCGCGCGCTGATGAAGTATGACGAGTCGCTGCGTGGCTCTTTGCGTAAAGCAGGCTTTGTAACTCGCGACGCACGTGAAGTTGAACGTAAGAAAGTTGGTCTGCGCAAAGCACGACGCGCAACGCAGTTCTCGAAACGCTAAACGCGCTTACTGCGATCCTTTATTGGGGGGTCGTCTAGTGGTAGGACTGCGGACTCTGACTCCGCCAACGGGGGTTCGAATCCCTCCCCCCCAGCCAAACAACGAAGAGGGCCCCTGAAGGGGCCCTTTTTTGTATCAAATGGACGATGCATCGCGATTACCTAACTAACAAGCGTTATCATTGCGCCATGGCAAAGGTTCTCTTAATAGACGACGATCGGAAACACTCAGACTTGATGCAGGCGTATTTCAAGCGCTTTGGGATCAATCTTGTTTGTGCGTATGACTCCGTTGATGGGCTCAAAAAGCTGTTTCGGGAAGAGCCGGATCTGCTATTACTGGATGTCATGTTGCCAGGCAAAGACGGCTTCGAGGTCTGCCGCGAGGTACGCAAGACGAATAATATTCCGATTATTATGCTCACTGCACGTGGCGATGTAATCGACCGTGTGACGGGCCTAGAGCTGGGAGCCGATGACTATATTGGCAAGCCATTCGAGCCGCGAGAACTGGTCGCGCGAGTGCAAGCGACGCTTCGCCGAGCTGCGCTTATAGGCTTAACGATAGGGGAGTTGAATTTTGAGGGCTTGTCGATCGATACTGAATCCCAGACTGTTCGTGTTGACGAAAGGCCTATCGACTTGACCTCGATGGAGTATGAACTATTGCTAATTCTGGCTCGAAAGCATGGACGAAAGCTTTCACGAGACGATATTTTGAGCGAATTGCGAGGAATCGACGCAGCGATCCTGACGAGATCCGTTGACATCATGGTGAGTCGCCTGCGTCAGAAGCTTGGCGATTCAGTTAAGCCGGCCCGCTTCATTCAGACGGTGTGGGGCCGAGGTTACTCGTTTGTGTGCGCGCCGCTGACAGATGCTTAATCGTCTTTCGCGCTCATTGTCATTTCGGCTTTTGATGATATTCATCGTTTTGGGCGGATTGTTTGTATTTGGCACGTCTAAGGCAATACAACGTTTTTACAATAGTGATGAGATTCGTGGACTGATCAGTGGGCACCTGTCGTTGCATGTCAGTTATGTCCGCGAAGATATAGGCGTTCCGCCGCGGATTGACCGTGCGATAGTTATTACAGAAAAAGTCCCAGTGGACATTCGAATCCTAGGTCCGGATATCGATTGGGCATCCGATCCAGCATTTCCAAGACTAGAGCAACTCGAATTCGCGTCCAGTCCCCGGTTTAGTGATGATCAACGTGCTTGGGTTGATGAGCTTCAGGGCGTTGATTTTTCGAACTTGGACGGCCATGATTTTCTTCGCATGCGACAGGGCGGTTACGAAATCGTTGTTTCGACGCCAAGAATTTCGGATGTGCCCGATGGGCCGGCGCTTATACCGCTAATTCTGGGCATGGGCTTGTCTTTTTTACTGTTGGCTTACGCTGCCATTACATGGCTATTTCAACCAATCCGAACGATTGGTCGGGGGGCCGAACACATTGGCCAGGGTAATTTCAGTTTTCGTATTTTGAAAACTCGTCCTGATCAACTTGGTGATCTGGCAACGGATATTAATAAGATGGCTGGTGATGTAGAGAGAATGCTTGACGCGAAACGAGCACTCTTACTTGGCATCAGCCACGAATTACGCACTCCGCTCTCAAGGATGCGCTTGACCCTCGAATTTGTCGATGACGAGAAAAATGTTGAGAGCCTGAAGGCTGAAATCGTCGAGATGGAGAAGATCGTAGTTTCGCTGCTCGAAGCTGAGCGACTTAATAGCCGGCATGTACAGTTATTTAGAACGGATGTAGTCGTTAGTGATCTGATCACTGAACTACTCGATGATTTTTTTGCCAGAGAGATTGACCGCATAGGCGTCACAATACCGACTGAACCGATCTGCGCTTATATCGACGAAGCGCGAATTACATTACTCCTGAAGAACCTGATTAGTAATGCGTTGCGATACTCAAAACCAGAAGACGGTTTGATAGAGCTGACGATTTCAACGACAGGCCAGGACCTGGTAATAGTAGTCAGAGATCACGGCTCCGGCTTGTCGCAGAATCAAGCCGATCATATCGGCGAGCCGTTCTACAGAAGCGACGAATCGCGTGCGCGTGAGTCCGGTGGTACTGGCCTTGGTTTGCATCTAGCTACTTTGGTGGCCACGGCGCATGGTGGTTCGCTAGCATTGCTCGATATCGATAATAAAGGCGCGAGTTTTGAGACTCGCATACCTCTGATTGATCGAGAGGGTTGACTGACTATATCGAAAATGGCTCAAACCCAGTAATGGCTTGATCCTAGTTTATTGAATTTTCACACTTTGTAAGCAAATGTAACAAAGCGTTACATACCATTGTTGCTCGCAAATGCAGTCCCTATATTATCCCCTGAATCATTTTTGAGGCCATCATGAACGCTATAATTGCAAAAGCCATCAGCTGGGCTGAATCGGGCCTTATGCCCGACACCGTGATTCGTGCCGGAATTCGCAGCCTACTTGAGACCAAATGCAAAGAAATCCATTCAGGTGACGTCGAGTACGCCGCTAAGGCGACAAATCGTTTTGTCGCAATGATGAACAAGTCGCCTATTGCGCTGTTGTCTGAAATCGCTAATGAGCAGCACTACGAAGTACCTGCAGATTTTTTCGGCCAGGTGATGGGAGATCATCTCAAATACAGCTGCTGCTATTGGCCGGATAATGCCAGCAACCTTTCGGAGGCTGAAGTAGCTGCTCTCGAATTGAGCGTGAAACGAGCAGGCATCGAGGACGGCATGCAGGTTCTGGATCTTGGTTGCGGCTGGGGATCGTTGTCGCTTTGGATTGCAGAGCATTTCCCTAACGGATTTATTACGTCAGTTTCCAACTCTGCTTCTCAGCGTGAGTTTATCCTTAAAAAAGCAAGTGAGCGTTCAATTCAAAATATCGAAGTCATAGTCTGCGACATGAATGACTTCACAACTGACAAACAATTCAATCGCGTAGTCTCGATCGAGATGTTCGAGCATATGCATAACTACGGTGAACTGTTTCGGCGTATTAATGATTGGTTGCTGCCTGACGGCCATTTTTTCATGCATATTTTTTGTCACCGCACGACGCCCTATGAATACCTTGACAAGGGGCCGGGTGACTGGATGAGCCGTTACTTTTTTAGTGGTGGAATCATGCCGAGCGCCGATTTGCCATTACGCTTCGCCGAAAATTTGAGTATCGCAGAGCGCTGGCATTGGAGCGGTCAACATTATGCTAAGACATGTGACGCCTGGCTGAACAATATGGATCAGAATAAAGATGCGATTATGTCGATCCTGAACGACTGTTATGGTGAGGCCGATGGTTCACTATGGTGGCAGCGCTGGCGAATTTTCTTCATGGCGTGTGCTGAGCTGTTCGATTACGACGAAGGCCGCGAGTGGTATGTCGGACACTATCTGTTCGGCAGGGTGACTACCTGACATGTTACTTCTAGCCAATTTGTTAGCCTTCAAGATTGCTTGGGTGTTGTCCGTTGTTGGTGCTGCCACACAGATGCCATGGCTCGGACCAATCGCGGTTTTGGTTGCATTGGCACTGCACCTACGAGCCGCACGAAAACCGTTTGAGGAAGTCCTACTGGTTCTCAGCTGTGCGCTAATTGGGGCAAGTTTCGATAGTTTTCTCGTTGTCGCGGGTTGGGTTAGCTACAAGGCTGGAATCTTTAGCGACTATCTTGCGCCGTACTGGATAATTACAATGTGGATGTTGTTTGCGACGACCTTAAACGTATCTATGCGTTGGCTGCGCGGCAAGACAATGCTCGCGGTCCTGATCGGGTTTATTGGTGGCCCCGCTTCTTATCTTGGCGGGCAGGCGATCGGCAGTGTCATTCTCATTGACGAAATCGCCGCATTAATTGCGCTTGCGATCGGTTGGGCAGTAATCATGCCGTTGCTTATGCGCTTGTCGCAGAGTCTGGATGGTATGCCTGGGCCACGTCGCGCTGGGGTTGCGGAGAACAGTCGATGATTCAGCATCCTTATATTATCGCGCTGCTTGTTATCCTCACTGTCAGTGCCGCCAGCTGGCTGCTTAGCGTAATCAAGAAGGACGTCAGCTTCGTTGATAGTTTATGGTCACTTTTTTTCCTGATTGCCGCTGTAGTTTTTGCACTCCAAGCGCAGCCGTTATCAGCCAGAGGCTTAATAGTTCTGGCGTTGGTCACGATCTGGGCACTGCGATTATCGATCTATATCACCGCGCGAAACTGGGGCGAACAAGAAGATTATCGTTACCAGTCTATTCGTGCCAACAACGAGCCCGGCTTCGCCATTAAGAGCTTGTATATTGTGTTCGGTTTGCAGGGTGTGCTGGCGTGGTTGGTCGCGCTGCCACTTCTTCCCGCTATTTCTTCAGACTCTGCATTGAATTGGATTGACCTTATCGCCGCGACTTTTTGGTTCGTAGGTTTTGTCTTCGAGGCGGGCGGCGACTATCAACTCTCACGATTCAAAGCGCACAAAGATAGCGCAGGTCGAGTCCTTGACACGGGTCTGTGGCGGTATACGCGTCATCCCAACTACTTTGGTGATTTCTGTATTTGGTGGTCTTTTTTCCTATTTTCTGTTGCAGTCGGTGGCTGGTGGAGCATCACATCGCCGCTCTTGATGAGTCTACTGCTACTCAAGATTTCCGGAGTGGCCATGCTTGAGAAGACGATAACCAATCGGCGCCCAAAGTATGCCGAGTATATTCACCGTACCAACGCATTCTTTCCTGGCCCAAGACGCTCTTTGGGTGAAGTTAAGGGTGCTGAGTCATGAGGCACAGATTTCCCACTCTGGCGACAATTTGCCTAATCAGCCTCGGATTGACATCACTGGTTCACGCGCAGGAGCGCGTAGATGGCGTTGATAATTGGGACTTTGACGTTTACTTGAACGACAAGAAAGTCGGCAAGCATTCATTTAAGGTGTCGGAGGTGGATGGCGTAAAGCAGGTTCAGAGCGAAGCTAGCTTCACAGTTAAAATCTTCTTCATAACCACCTACCGATATGAGCATAGTGCCACTGAACGTTGGATTGATAATTGTCTGCTTGAGTTCGACGGCAAGACCAATAGTAATGGCAAGCGTATTTCCATCTCCGGAGAGCAAACCGGCGGTAGTTTTGTCATCGAGACAGGCGACAAGCCGATCGAACTGCCGAAGTGCGTAATGACGTTTGCTTATTGGAACTCAGAGTTTCTTAAGCAGCCCAGTCTTTTGAATCCGCAGACTGGCGACTACGTTGACATCTTGGTCGAAAAAGTCGGCGATGAAATGCTCTATGTTCGTGGGCGAGCAGTCCCAACAACACGCTTCAAACTTACAGCTGAAAAAGTTGATTTAACACTCTGGTATTCGTTAGATGACGAATGGTTGGTACTTGAATCAGTTGCCAAGGGCGGACAAATCATCCGCTATGAGTTGTCCTGACATGTGTGCTTGGTGGAGAACTTTATTTCTTGTATTTGCCGCCATCATCCTTTTTGGATGTGCAGTCAAAGGATCTGAAATGAAAACAGTAGAGCACGTGGACATTGAGCGCTTTATGGGTCCGTGGTACGTCATCGCAAACATTCCGACATTCCTCGAGAAAGGTGCACATAACGCCGTCGAGACCTATAGTTTGAATGACGATGGAACGATCGCCACGAACTTTACCTATAGAAAAGACGGCTTCGATGGAAAGCTTAAGGAATACAACCCGAAAGCCTTTGTTCTGGACGATCCGTCAAATGCTCGCTGGGGAATGCGTTTCGTGTGGCCCATAAAGGCGGACTATCGCATTGTTTACCTTGATGAAGATTACATAACGACAGTCATCGGCCGGCAGAGCCGTGATTTCGTTTGGATCATGGCGCGTACACCAACGATCTCCGATCTTGATTACGAGCGCCTCGTGTCATTTATCGAATCGATCGGTTATGACACGTCAAAACTAGTGCGCGTTCCGCAGCTTTGGTGATGCTATGAATATAGCGATCATTGGTACCGGAATTGCGGGTAATGTCGCTGCCTATGCGCTGCGTCAAGAGCATGATATTACGGTGTTTGAGTCAGAGTCTTATGTAGGCGGTCATACGAATACCGTTGACGTTCAGGAGGGTGATCGAAATATCGCTATCGACACTGGCTTCATAGTCTTTAACGATCGTACTTACCCCAATTTTATTGGGTTGCTTGATGAAATTGGGCAGGATTCGCAGCCAAGTGAAATGAGTTTTAGCGTCCAGGCCGATTATGGTGGGCTAGAATATTGTGGAACTACCCTTAACGCTCTGTTCGCGCAGCGTAGCAATCTGCTACGCCCACGCTTCTATCGGATGATTAGCGATATACTTCGATTCAATCGCACATTGCTGCCGAACATCGAGCATCTTGATGAATCGGAGACACTCGGCAGATATTTATTTAAAAACGACTACAGTCGCGAATTTATTGACAATTATCTGGTTCCCATGGCTGCGGCGATATGGTCAGCGGAGCCACTGTCTGTTCTTGATATGCCCGTTCGGTTTCTGGCCCGATTCTTTGCTAATCATGGTTTATTACAGACAAAGGATCGCCCACAATGGCGTGTAATTAAGGGGGGCTCGCGGGAATATGTCAGTAAGCTGGTCGCAGGTCACAAGGACCGTATTCGCTTGAATTGCCCCGTGACAGCGCTACGTCGAAGCGATGATCATGTGCAAGTATCCACGGCTGCTGGTGGCAAAGAGATGTTCGACTGCGTCTTCGTTGCATGCCATAGTGATCAGGCGCTCTCCCTTCTCAAAGACGCTTCGTGCGATGAGCGTAGTGTGCTCGGTGATATTAGCTATCAATCCAACGAAGCGATTCTACATACCGACGTTTCTCTCATGCCGCGACGACGCCGGGCATGGGCTGCGTGGAACTACCATTTCCCTCAAGACCAGTCGCGTCATGTCGCCGTGACTTACAACATGAATATCCTGCAGAAGCTGAGAACTCGGCGGCAGTATTTGCTGACACTGAACGATGATCAGCAAATCGATCCCTCAAAGATCATCCGACGTATGAAGTACGAGCATCCAATTTACTCGCGCAAATCGGTTGCGGCGCAGAGCCGCCAGGCAGATATAAACTGCGAGCGGACATTTTACTGTGGTGCCTATTGGCGTAACGGTTTTCATGAAGATGGTGTTGTAAGCGCGCTTGACGCGCTTAATCATTTTGAGGGGAGGCTATCTTATGGAAAGCTGCATATACGAAGGGCGAGTTAGACACACCCGGAGAACGCCGGCTACGCACAGATTCAAGTACCGCCTGTTCATGATGTATCTCGATCTCGACGAGCTCCCGACGCTTTTCGAGAAGCACTTTTTCTGGTCATCCGTGCGGCCGGCTCTCGCGCGGTTTCGACGCCGTAATCACCTAGGCTCGATCGATAAGCCGCTTGTGGATGCCGTTCGCGATGTTGTTGAAAATGATATCGGCGAACGTCCGATCGGCCCGATTCGATTGCTAACCAACATGTCATACTTTGGCTACTGCTTTAATCCCGTGAGCTTCTACTATTGTTTTTCTGCCGACGGCGAGACACTCGAATATATTGTGTCGGAGGTGAGCAACACACCGTGGGGCGAGCTCGATACCTATGTGCTTGACTGCAGGTATGCTGCGAAGTCATCGAAGTCCTGGCAATTTCGACCAAAAAAGAAAATGCATGTATCGCCCTTCATTCCGATGGAGGTTGAATATCACTGGGTATTGTCTGAGCCCGGTGAGCGACTGTCGGTTTTCATGGCGAATTCGAAGCATGGCGAACGCTTTTTCAGTGCTTCCATGTCTTTACATCGTAAGGCTATCAACGGTTGGTCGCTGACCAGTGTACTCGTCAGATTTCCGTTGATGACGCTCAAGATCACAGGCGCGATTTACTGGGAGGCGCTGCGCCTTTGGATAAAGCGTGTGCCCCTTTACATGCATCCCGGAAGCAAGGGAAAGGCTATCGTTCGATGAATATCCGAAACGCTTCGCTGGACTCACCGAAGATTGCTATGCAGACAGCTCGAGAAGGCTGGCTCAATAAAATCGCGCGCCACCTTGTGCTTTCCCGGCTTCTCAATCTTCAGTCGGGCCAAATCGTTGTCAGCGAAGATGAAGGCGAAACAAAGTTCGGACACTTGACTGAAGAGTTTCCGCTGCCCATGGAGCTAAGAGTACTTGACTCAAAGTTCTACAGTGATATTGCATTTGGAGGTTCGATTGGCGCTGGTGAGGCGTACATCAACGGTTATTGGTCTTCTGAAGATCTTGCTGAAACGTTACGTATCTTGATTCGAAATCGGGATGTTCTTGAGCGGATTGATTCAGGTCTCGCGCGTCTCAGCAGGCCGCTGCAGAAGATATTTCATGCATTGAACAAGAATACCCGGCAGGGCAGTAGTAAGAACATCGCCGCGCACTACGATCTTGGCAACGAGTTCTATCAGCTTTGGCTCGATCCGACGATGATGTATTCAAGCGCGTACTTTGGTACGCGAGATACGTCACTCGACGAAGCGGCGGTTGAGAAAATCGATCGAATCTGCAGGAAGCTGGATCTTTCAATGGCTGACTCTGTTCTGGAGGTAGGTACTGGGTGGGGTGGATTCGCTATTCACGCGGCTAGGAAATACGGATGCCATGTGACGACGACCACAATTTCTGAGCAGCAGTACAGCTATGCGAAACAGGCGATCAGCGATGCTGGGCTGCAGGACAAGATCACTCTTCTTTTCGAGGATTATCGTGATCTTGAGGGTCGCTTCGATAAACTCGTATCGATTGAAATGATTGAGGCAGTCGGGCACGAGTATCACGATACCTATTTCAAGAAATGTTGTGAGCTATTGAAACCTGATGGACAAATGTTATTGCAGGCGATAACGATAGCTGACCAGCGCTATGATCAGTACAAGACTAGCGTCGATTTCATAAAGCGTTACATTTTCCCTGGTGGTTGCTTAACGTCGGTGACTGACATGACTCGTAGCATGACCAAAAATACTGATATGCGCGTCATACACCTTGAAGATATTGGTCCGCATTACGCGATGACTCTGCGGCATTGGCATGACCGGTTCTTTGCACGCATTGGAGAAGTGCGTGAACTCGGTTATTCAGATGCGTTCATACGCATGTGGGAGTTTTATTTATGCTATTGCGAGAGCGCCTTTACTGAGCGCGTCATTGGCGACGTGCAGATGCTCATCATGCGGCCGGGTGCACGATGCGAACGAGTTCAATATTAGGGCGCAATTCTAAGAATTTACCCAACCCCTAGGTGCGCAGATGCCGATATTGCGAATCTCTTTGACGCCGTTATCACCACCGATCAAGAGAATATCAGCAGCTCGCTCAGCAAATATGCCGACTGTAACTACACCTGGTATGCCATTAATGCGGGCCTCCATCTCGAGTGGGTCGGATATTTGTAGATCATGGACGTCAAGGATGTGGTTGCCATTGTCCGTGATAAATCCCTCGCGCCAAATTGGCTGTCCACGCATATCAGTACTTTTGGACATGGCCAATGCGACCATCGCTTGGGCCATCGGCAATACTTCTACCGGTAGTGGGAAACTTCCGAGCATCCCGACCAACTTAGTGTCATCAATGATGCAAATAAATCTACGCGCCGCAAAGGCCAAAACCTTTTCGCGCGTTAAAGCGCCACCACCACCTTTGATGAGCTGCAATCGATTATTGCTCTCGTCGGCCCCATCGATATAGATGTCATAGTCACCGACTTCATTGAGGGTTGAAACGTTAAACCCGTGCGCCTCGAGTAAGGCAGTCGATACTTCCGAGCTTGAAACGACACGATTAATCTTGTTGCGTATCTCAGGCAACATTTCGATCAAGAAATTGACGGTTGACCCAGTCCCGACTCCGACTGTCATGCCGGGCTCGATAAACTCCATCGCTGCTTTCGCAGCACTTCGCTTCTTATTAGACGCTTCCATAGTTGCTTACTATAATTGATCCAGCACAAATGAAAAGAGCCCGCCGAAGCGAGCTCTTTTACTTTTGCTTTGGAAGAACGCTCTTCCGAAGCGGTCAGTCAGCTACTTTTTCTTAGCTTTCCGCTTCGTAGCTTTCTTTTTAGGCCTCTTCTTAGCGACTTTCTTCTTCGCTACCTTCTTTTTAGCCTTCTTCTTAGCGACTTTCTTCTTCGCTACCTTCTTTTTAGCCTTCTTCTT
>JABIQN010000005.1 GCA_018699395.1 Gammaproteobacteria bacterium | reverse complement strand
TCCTTAGATTCCCTGGGAAGTCAGAGACTATCAAAATAATAGAGGGTAACCACTTTAGGCTCAGGAATTATTAACACATTGTCCTTGAGTCACGCCTCTAGCTCCTGTCGTCTGTCATGTTCTTAGGCATCAGAGGTTTTTATAGGCCTTTCGAGGAGGGTATGCAAACGTGGCGGCAGCTAATAGCGAGCCTCAGCTAGTATGGCGGAGAGGGCGGGATTCGAACCCGCGGTACGCTATAAACGTACACTCGCTTTCCAAGCGAGCGCCTTAAGCCACTCAGCCACCTCTCCGAATATTGTTAGTTTGGCGTCACAACCAACGGTGGATATTCAATACACTTTGATCCCGCGGGTCGTGACGCGGTTGTCGCGGTTGGAATCTGCATTTCTCTTAGCTCATCCAACTGATCCAGCCCTTCCGGAGAAACAATGCGCTTATGCTCGACTGCCGCTTGGTATGGTTGCGGCTCATCACAGGACACTCGCATTTTGTCCTTCAAATTACTGACAAAGCTACATGCGGCCAAATTACCGACAAGGGCGAGTACTAAAGTGGCAGTAAATAGCCTAATTGGGGTCATGCACTTTCCTCCGATGCGACGCCTGCCTGACGCATAGCCTCTCGCATCTGATCATGAAATTGACTTTCGTAAGGCGTCAATGGCAAACGAATATTCGCCTCCATCAGGCCCATTTGACTGACTGCCCATTTCACAGGTATCGGGTTCGACTCGACAAATAACGCCTTATTCAGGGCTTGCAATGAGTCATCCAATTCCTTCGCGGCATCGTTTTGACCTTCCAATGCCAAACGACATAATTTTGCGACCTGCCCTGCAGCAACATTTCCGCTGACCGTCACCACACCGTGACCGCCCTGCTCAATAAACGGCAATAACGTAAAGTCATCGCCACTAAATAATTTGAAATTATCATCGACAAGTTCCTGAATTGCTTTCAATCGATCCAGATCGCCGGTCGCTTCCTTTATTCCAAGAATATTTTCATGCCCAGACAGCCGAGCCACTGTTTCAGGCAGCATGTCTGCGACTGTACGGCCCGGCACGTTATACATCATTACCGGCTTGTCGAGGGCATTCGCAGCGACCGTGAAGTGTTGATATATACCCTCCTGAGTCGGTTTATTATAATAAGGGACAACAATCAAGAACGCATCAATACCCACACCCGACAGCGCTTGCGACAAGTCAACGGTCTGCGTCGTGGAATTCGACCCTGTCCCCGCGATAACCGGAATACGACCCGCTGCGAATTCCACAGCCTGCTCCACTAATTTGACGTGTTCAGAACGTGTAAGAGTCGCAGCCTCGCCCGTTGTGCCGGCGACAACAAGACCATCACTGCCCGCATCAACATGGAAATCTATCAGGCGCTTAAGACTCACATAATCAACCCGACTATCTCGGTCGAACGGCGTTACCAAAGCAACTAGGCTACCCTGAAACACATCTTGTCCTCGCCACAAATAAGGCCGCGATGTTACTGTTCATACTCGGCGCTGGCAAGGCCTGTCGATTGCACAGAAATACTAATAAGGAATTTTCGAGAGATATGTCGCAACTCATTGTAATATCAGCACTTGGATCAGATAGGACCGGCATTGTTCAGGATCTGACAAAAGTCATCCTTTCTTGCGATGGCAACATCGAAGAAAGCCGCATGACGACCTTGGGATCCGATTTCGCCATGCTGCTGCTGGTTTCTGGCAATTGGGCCACCCTGAATAAGCTCGAACAAGGCCTCAACAAGCTCGGAAAGGAAAAAAACCTAACGCTGTCCATACGCCCGACGGACGCCAAGATAATGGGTGGCGATCGCATGCCCTATGCCGTGGATATTGTTAGCCTAGACCAACAAGGTATCGTATTCAATCTGGCTCACTTTTTTACCTCGCGAGACATTGAAATCGCCGATGTAGCGACTCGTCGCTATGCTGCGGCACACACGGGATCGCCAATGTTCGCCGTGCAAATGGCCATTAACCTCCCAGCGACCGTCCATATTTCGGAGCTGCGAGAAGAATTTCTGGAAATTTGTGATCGCTTGAACCTTGACGCCATCTTAGAGCCAGTAAAGCCCTAAAAAAGGATCCAGAGCGAAATGAGTGTACCCGCAATAAATCGCATCGTTCGTAACTTCAAGGCCTCGGCAACGCGCGATAAAACGATTCAACTCAAGGATCTGCGCGGTCAAAACGTTGTAATTTACTTCTATCCAAAAGACGGCACCCCAGGTTGCACGACCCAAGGCCAAGACTTTCGAGACTTACACGCCAAGTTTCGGCGTCAGAAAACGGTTATTTTGGGCGTTTCAAGAGATAGTATTGCATCACATGAGAAGTTTCGCGAAAAACAGGGGTTCCCATTTGATCTCATTTCTGACTCAGACGAGGCGGTGTGTAAGCACTTTGATGTTATCCATGAGAAAACCCTGTATGGACGAAAGTTCATGGGCATCGTACGCAGTACTTTCCTGATCAGTGCGGATGGAAAGCTCCGCCGAGAATGGCGGCCAGTAAAAATCAAAGGTCATGCTGCCGAAGTTCTGGAAGCTATAAAGGCCCTAAAGTAGTGGGAATGCCACTGCGCGAGCTCAGTCGAAACATTTATGATCAATAAATCACTAACAATAATGCTGCTTGCCGTGATCAGTTGTTCACTGGTATTCGTTAGCGGTGCTGGTGCCGACGATATCCAACTTCCCGACCTGGGTAGTCCGGCCGACACGGTTCTATCACAGAATGATGAGGCTCAGATTGGAAGCGCAATCATGCGTGACATTCGCAACAGTGGCCAGGTCGTTGAAGACCCGCTGGTGACCGAATACATCAATCAAATAGGCAATAAAATTGCGGCGCAAACCAATAACGGTGATTACGATTTCACTTTTTTTGTTATCAAGGACTCGCGCATCAATGCTTTCGCCCTACCCGGCGGATATATTGGCATTCATACGGGTCTCCTCGAGGCAACTCGCAGCGAGGACGAGCTTGCTGGCGTCTTGGCGCATGAAGTGGCTCATGTAACACAGCGCCATATCGCTCGTGCAATTCACGCAAGCTCAAAACAAAGTATTCTCTCTACGGCCATCATGCTGGGTGCGGTTCTTGCTGGTGCTGCCAGCGGTAGCAGTGATGTCATGCAAGCAGGTATGGCGGTAGCTCAAGGCACTGCTATGCAGCAGCAAATCAACTTCACCCGCTCGAATGAGCACGAGGCCGACAGAATTGGAATATCGGCGTTGGCCGGAGCTGGATTCGACCCTTACGGAATGGCGTCATTTTTCAATGTGCTATCCCGTCAAACGACCCGCGCGCCGAACGAACGGATCCCTGAGTTTCTAATGACTCACCCGGTAACATCATCACGAATTGCTGAAGCACGAGATCGTGCGCGAAGTTTCGAGCAAGTGAAAAGCGACAATTCGATTAGCTATGGAATATCGAAAATCAGAACAACTGTCGACCGATTCAAGACGTCACAAGAAGCTGTCACCTATTTCGAAAGACGAGCGTATCAGAATCAAAATGATCTGGAACGTTACGGCAGGCTATTGGCATATATGCGCAATGGCAGATTAGAAGAAGCACAAAACATTGTCGATTATTTGATGGATAAGCATCCCGACGTAATCGCTTATCACATTGCGCTGGGCGACATACTAGTGTTGTTGCGCCAAAATGGTGATGCGATTGCCGTATTCGAAGACGCTATACGATTATTCCCACGCAATGTACCTTTGGTCATCGCCTTCGCAAAGCGATTGCTCGAACTGAATCAGGCTGAAAAGTCTCACGACTTATTGCTCGACTTACTGAACAATGTTCCGCCCACGCCAGACCAAATCCGTCTAATTGCCCGCGCCGCAAGCGAGGCAGGGAAAAATGCCGAGTCTTTGTATTATCTTTCTGAGTATCGCTTAATGATAGGGGATCTCATCGGCGGTATTGCGCATCTGCAACAGGCATTACGACTGCCGCAGCTACAGGAGATCCAAAGAATTCGCTTCGAAGCACGAATCGACTTTATTCGAGAATTCATGACGGAGGAGCAGCTGCGGCGAATGCAGCGTAGGCAGCCCTCCGGAAGGTCCGTGCGCAATTCACGCTAATACCTTCATCGAAATGAAATTCAACAGCGGTCGTCATGCTCGTCAATACCAGAAAAAAAAGCATTAAATGCGATCCAAACGAATGAAAATACCTTTAGGTATGGTTAGTGACGATAAATAGGACTAAAATAGTCCCTTATTGAATGAATCGTGATCCCCCTGTGCTCAGAATCAGCAAACTCACCGATTATGGAACCGTATTACTTGCCCACCTAGCGGCAAGTCAATCGGCTGTTTGCAGCGCAGCTGAAGTCGCCGCTGCGACCGGAATCGCCACGCCAACAGTCAGTAAGCTTCTCAAATCATTGGCACGTTCCGGGCTCGTCAACTCAACACGTGGTAGCAACGGCGGCTACCAGCTGTCCAGGGATTCCGCCGAAATAAGTGCGAGTGATATTATCGACGCACTCGAGGGCCCAGTATCAATTACTGAGTGCAGCGCAAGCGATAGTCAATGCGAGCATGAGGGCGTTTGCAGTGTTAGTGGCACATGGCAACGCGTGAACGTTGCGATACGTGATGCATTGGACAACGTATCACTGAGTGACCTCGCACGAACCAATAGCCCTAACCCTCAACTTCACTTCGCAGGTCTGCAGATAACAGTGGAAAGTAAAACAAAATGACGTCTGAAAACATCGAAAGTATCGTCAATAAACGGTACGAACACGGCTTTATCACCGATATCGAAACGGAAGCGTTTGCTCCTGGGCTCAACGAAGATGTAGTACGAGCCATATCGGCACGGAAAAATGAACCCGAGTTCATGCTTGAGTGGCGCCTGCAAGCGTATCGACAGTGGTTGGAAATGGAGGAACCCGAATGGGCGCATGTCCACTACCCGCCCATCAAGTTCGATGAAATCTCATATTACGCGGCCCCAAAGTCTGACGATGACCGCCCCAAGAGTCTCGATGAAGTCGACCCAAAACTATTGGAAACCTACGACAAGCTCGGCATTCCGCTACACGAAAGAGCGCGACTAGCCGGTGTCGCGGTAGATGCTGTATTTGACAGCATCTCCGTAGCAACGACATTTAAAGGGAAGTTAGCTGATGCGGGTGTAATTTTCTGCTCATTCTCAGAGGCCGTGCGAGAGTACCCAGACCTCATTAAACAATATCTCGGTAGTGTGGTACCAAGGCGTGATAACTTCTACGCCGCTTTGAATGCAGCGGTGTTCAGTGATGGCTCATTCGTCTATATCCCTAAGGGTGTTCGATGCCCCATGGAATTATCGACTTATTTTCGCATCAACGCCGCCAACACAGGACAGTTCGAGCGCACTTTAATCATCGCTGAAGCCGGTAGTCATGTCAGCTATCTCGAAGGTTGTACGGCGCCGATGCGTGACGAGAACCAACTTCATGCCGCCGTCGTTGAGCTGGTCGCACTCGATAATGCCGAAATCAAGTACTCAACAGTCCAGAACTGGTATCCAGGCGACGAGAACGGTGTTGGTGGTATTTATAACTTCGTCACCAAGCGTGGCGACTGTCGCGGTGTGAACTCAAAAATTTCTTGGACACAGGTTGAGACAGGCTCTGCGATCACCTGGAAGTACCCGAGCTGCCTGTTGCGCGGCGAGAATTCGGTCGGTGAATTCTATTCAGTGGCCGTCGCCAACAACATGCAGCAGGCGGACACCGGAACGAAAATGATTCATATTGGTGCCAATACTCGTAGCACAATCGTTTCCAAAGGTATCTCCGCCGGCAAAGCGCAGAACGCCTACCGTGGGCTCGTAAAAATCATGCCGCAGGCACATGGCGCACGCAATCACACACAGTGCGACTCTCTACTCATCGGTAAGGAGTGCGGCGCTCACACATTCCCTTACATGGAAATAAAGAACCCTTCGGCGAAAATTGAACATGAGGCGACGACGTCAAAAATCTCCGCTGATCAATTGTTCTATTGCCGCCAACGCGGCATTTCAGAAGAAGATGCTGTCAACATGATAGTCAACGGCTTTTGCAAAGAAGTCTTTAAAGAATTGCCGATGGAATTTGCTGTCGAGGCACAGGCGTTATTAAACGTCAGTCTCGAAGGCGCCATCGGTTAGGAATAAAAATGCTCGAAATTAATAATTTGAAAAGTCGCATTGGTGACACAGAAATTCTTCGGGGCATGTCTCTCTCAGTAAATGCTGGTGAGGTCCACGCAATCATGGGCCCGAACGGCTCGGGCAAAAGCACTCTTGCTCAGGTTATTGCTGGACATAGCGATTATATCGTTACGGGCGGATCAGTATCTTATATGGGCAAAGACCTGCTCGAACTGGAGCCGGAGGAACGCGCTCATGAGGGAGTTTTCCTCGGTTTCCAATACCCAGTCGAAATTCCTGGCGTCAACAATGCGTATCTACTTAAAGCCGCAGTTAACGCCAAGCGGAAACATCAGGGACTGGGGGAAGTGGATGCATTTGAGTTCCTGAAGATCGCCCGGGAAAAAATGGCGATACTCGGCATGGATCCAAAATTCCTGAATCGTGGCGTTAATGAGGGCTTCTCAGGTGGAGAGAAGAAAAGAAACGAAATTCTGCAAATGGCGATGTTGGAGCCCAGCCTAGCAATTCTTGATGAAACGGACTCCGGCCTCGACATCGACGCACTAAGGGCCGTTGCCGAAGGCATCAACACACTGCGCGCTCCGGATAGGGCGATCATTCTCGTCACACATTACCAACGCTTGCTTGACTACATTGAGCCCGATTTTGTCCACGTTCTTTCCGAAGGCAAGATAGTCCGCTCAGGGGATAAGTCTCTGGCACTTGAACTTGAAGAAAAGGGCTATGACTGGGTCCACGAGGCTGCAACTGCATGAAATCGGCCGCGTTTTCCATGGAAAGACTGAAGGAGGCTGTACGCAGCCTGCCGGACGATGCCCTGTCGACGACCCGTATTGCCGCTTTGGCGAATCTCGACGAGCATGGTTTTCCCACGACGAGACACGAAGACTGGAAGTACACAGATCTTGGCCAAGCGATAGACATCAGCAACCGCTGGTTGGCGAGCGGTGCGGCCTCAGCCTCGAATGAATCTCTAAATGAATCAATCGCAGTGCTTACCAAATCAATAAACGCAAACTGGTTGATCATTTCAAACGGCTTGGTGGACGCAACGCGCTTTGACGAAGATACCGGTATCGAAGTGAATCGCTTCAGCGAGTCTATGGCTCCGCTTATTGTGGACCGGCCTTTGGCGAATCTCAATGCCGCACTGCTGCAGGACGGTCTTCGGGTTCAAATCCACACCGCAACAGAGAAACCACTGGGGTTACTGGTCATCGATGAGGCAGGTGATGGTGCGTCGGTGTCGCAGGTGAATGTTGAGATCGAAGTAGCACCCGGCTGCGATGTCGAAGTCGTCGAATACCACTGTTCGTCAGGTGTGGGCGATCATTACTCAAACTCAGTAGTTGCGCTCAACGTCGGCGAAGCCGCCATTGCCCACTACGCCAGAATTCAAGATCGTCGCATTGGCCATGTCCAAACCGGCCGAGTGTCTATAGCCCTTGGTAAGGATGCGAAACTCAAGATGGCGAGTTATGACGTCGGCGGTGGTTTGATACGCAATGACATCGACGTCGACCTCAGTGAGTCAGGCGCCAATGCCGACTTCAACGGCCTTTACCTGGCGGGTGACGGACAACACATCGATAATCATACGCGGGTGGATCACCGTGCTGGGCCGGCCAGCTCATCACAGGAATATCGCGGCATCCTGAGCGGCCGCAGTCGTTGTGTTTGGAACGGAAAAGCGATCGTTCATAAAGGCGCTGACGGTACGGATGCCAATCAGGAAAATCATAATTTACTGCTTTCTGAAAATGCCGAAATTGACGCCAAACCTGAACTCGAGATTTATGCCGACGACGTAAAGTGCAGTCATGGAACCACCGTTGGACAACTTGACGAAGCCGCTTTGTTTTACTTACGCGCTCGTGGACTCGATATGCAGCAGGCCACAGAGGCTCTAACCCGTGCATTCGCTGCTGATCTCGTTAGCCGTACACCGGTGTCCGCAACGCATGACGTAATCTCCACACTCATCGAGTCGAGGCTTGCAGAGCTCATCACGGATCAAATGTCATGAGTCAAGCCCAAACAAAGAGCCCCCTCAATATAGAGTATTGCCGCGACGATTTTCCGTGCATCAATCAGGAAGTCAACGGACATCCGCTGGTCTTTCTCGATAGCGCAGCATCATCGCAACAGCCTTCGACTGTTATTGATGCCATTGCTCGATACCAACGCGAAGATCATGCCAATGTTCACCGAGGCGTTCATACACTTAGCCACCGTGCAACCGAGTTATACGAGGGGGCGCGTGACAAAGTACGCGACTTCATCAATGCCGCAAGCCGCAACGAAATAGTCCTCACGAGCGGCACTACAGAGTCGATCAATCTGGTTGCCCAGAGTTTCTGCCGTCCGATGCTGAAGTCAGGCGACCAAGTACTAATATCCTGGCTTGAACATCACTCGAACATCGTACCCTGGCAGCTTGTCTGCGAGCAGACTGGCGCCGAGCTCGTCGTTGCTCCGATTAATGACAGCGGCGAAATCGACGTTGATGCGATGATCGCTATGATGACCGAGCAGGTCAAAATCCTCGCTGTTGGCCATGTTTCCAATGCACTGGGGACTATAAACCCGTTGCCGAAAATCATCGCCTCTGCCAAGAATATGGGTATTCCAGTTCTTGTCGATGGCGCTCAGGGTGTACCCCATATGAGTGTCGATGTGCAGTCGCTCGACTGTGATTTCTATGCTTTTTCAGGGCATAAAATGCTTGGCCCGACCGGCACTGGCGTGCTTTGGGGCAGAGAGGCGCTTCTCGAAGCTATGCCACCCTACAAGGGCGGCGGTGACATGATTCTGGAAGTCAGCTTTGATAAGACCGTATTCAACGAACTGCCGTACAAATTCGAAGCCGGTACGCCAAACATTTCTGGAACGATAGGACTTGGGGCAGCCGTCGATTACCTGCAAATGGTCGGCATGAATAATATTTACGAGCACGAAAAGGTACTGCACACTTACATGGTGGAAAGAATCTCCGCTGTCGACGGTATCCACCTGATCGGTACAGCTAAGAATCGAGCGAGTGTTCAGTCGTTTCGACTTAACGATATTCACCCTCACGATCTTGGCACTATCCTCGATCATCAAGGCATAGCCGTTCGTACCGGGCATCATTGCGCAATGCCGGTCATGCAGCGCTTCGGGCTGCCAGGAACGACTCGTGCATCACTTGGCCTTTACAATAATGCTGACGATATCAACCGGCTTGTTGACGCACTTGAGAAGGCGCGTCAGATATTCACATGAACGAAGGCCAGAACAGCGCAGAACTTCAGGATCTTTATCGTGAGCTGATACTCGATCACGCTCGCAAGCCGCGTAATTTTGGGCGTCTGAATGAAGTGACCCACACAGCCGAAGGTATCAACCCTCTTTGCGGTGATAAATTGCGCTTATACCTTCACGTCGACTCCGAACACATGATCACAGACGTCGGCTTCGAAGGTTCTGGATGCGCCATTTCCATGGCATCTGCGTCGCTACTCACTGAAACTGTCAACAACCTTTCCATGGCGGATGCCAGTAGTCTTTTTAATTTAATCACTAGCCGCCTTACACGACAAGATGACGATATTCCCGCAACTGAAACTGTTGATTTATCGAAGTTACAAGCACTGGATGGCGTCAGCCAACATCCAACTCGCATCAAATGTGCAACTCTAGCATGGCACACATTACACGCCGCACTCACCCAAGCAACGTCCATAGCGACAACAGAGTAAAGACATCATGTTCGGTCATACCAATGAGCCATTTGCATTGTCACGAGACGTGACTGCCGTCATTATCCCAGCAGGCGAAGAGCTGATACTCCGAGAGGGAACCAGCGGTTTTATAACGCAGGCTCTCGGCGGAAGCTTTACTGTCTACGTCGAGGGAAATCTGTTCCGAGTATCCGGAATTGATGCGGATGCCTTGGGCAGGGACCCTGTACCACCACCCATAATTCCAAACAACGCCACAGATGCGGATATTGAGGCGGTAATCTGGGATCAGCTGAAGACCTGCTACGACCCAGAGATACCCGTCGACATCGTTAATCTTGGCCTCATTTACCGTTGCGAAATCACGGCTCTTGGAAATGGTGAGCGATCTGTCGATGTGGACATGACACTGACCGCCCCTGGCTGCGGTATGGGCGACATCCTCGTTGCCGACGCTCGAGAAAAGATCAGCATCATTCCTACGATTTCCGACGTCAATGTTGAGCTTGTTTTTGACCCGCCTTGGAATACCAGCTTAATGTCAGACGAAGCGCGGCTGCAAACAGGAATGATGTAGTTTATTGAAATATAGGATTAAATATTTTCTTGATTACCTATTCTCCATCTGTTCTCCCTAGCCTTCGGTTACTCCGCTTACCCTTCCGCCAGTCCCAAGGTGGAACGGCATCGCTTTGACTCCACAGTCCAACGCCAGCCTCTCGCGCCATAGTTTCGATTTCAATTAATCTTTTATCCTGCAGATACTGTCGATAAACCCACGCATGTCCTTCTGAAACCATCAAACGATTAATATCGGTTTGATCTAGAAAGATCGTACCGACTCGGCGGCCATACCTGTCTATATCAATAACCACGATCCTCACTTCTTGTTTCAGCACTTTAGATGCCAAACCCTGTTTCGCCTCATCACCCCATGGTTGATTTCTTTCGGGGGAATCGATTTCCGCTAAACGTATCCGATGTTTACCGGGACCGACCTGTACATCGAGAGTGTCGCCATCAACGATATTAATCACGTTGCCTCTCAGCACCTCTTCGCCATAGGCCGGGAGTAATGTGAAAAGACAAAGAGCAGCGAGAAGGCTGATGAATAACTGCCATCTCTTCATCCACATGCTTAAGGTACTACCTGCAAGCTGACCGGCAATGCAATTCGTGGCCGAGTGCTGTCATTACTCTGAATAATGAGAAAACTATCGTAATCGCCAACAGCGAGATTTTGCGTATCAATGGTAAGAGTAATCTGCTCTTCCGTATTCGGCGCAATGAGGTGGTTATTGGTATCTAAGCGCAGCCAATATGGCATAAATGTAATCGCCAACCCGTCCTCCAGGTAGGGCGTATTAAATGCGACTTGCAGGCCATCATCACCAGCCTGGTCTTCTATTCCAACGCTAACGGAATCGTTCTGCATGTTGTCTTTAAACTCGTTGTAACGAAGAGTCATTTCACCGCTTGCCTTGAGTTGAACTTGTGCATCAACAGTACCTGGACCGTTATATTCACCATAATTTGTAAACTGAATGACGATCTTGTCATTGTCGATATGTTCATAATGCACAGTGCCGGCTTGTGGGTTCAAATCACGCCACATCCAAGCGATTAAGTGATTGTTTGTATCGGCTACTGGTATTGGTTGTCCGACACAGCAGCCTGAGCTAGTGCCTGAATCAAATGTGATGAAACCATTACTGGATATGAATAACTGGTTTTGATTCAGCCCATAAAATGGGAACGGGAATGCAATATCGATCGGGCCGACCACGACGTCGTCGCTGAATCCATCAATTAACGTTCCTGTCGTCGATATATCCGTCCAGGTGAAGCCAGGGGCGCCCGATTCATTGCTGTCCATCCATGCATAACCGAATTCATCAGGACCGCCACTGCCGCGGGCGACGGGTGGACCGACACGGTAATCTATTCCACCTTTAGCGATATCTCTTGACGTTAAATGTTGCGTACTCGCCAGTGTAGAGCTGGCATTATTTGGGTTCACAGCGGCCATAATAATCAGGTCAACCTGACCTATATTACGAAGGCTAAGAACAATATCGTGAGTCTCTCCCGGTGATGAGACTGTCGGTGGAATCGCTTCGGGTATTATTTGTAATTCAGCATTTAGAGTGGTGAACTGTACAACGTTCGATAAGTCCGAGGTGAATCCAGCATTGTCTATCGCACGAACGCCAATCCATAACTCGGAATTTGCAAGCAAACTCGAGACTACAAAACTCTCTGGCGTTCCCGCCTCTGCAGGCACTACGAGTCCCGATGCAGACGTTGCGTTGCCCCAATTACTCTCATTAAGATCGCTGCTGGTACTGAATCGAACATCGTATTGTCGAGCCTGACCTTGCGAGCCATCATCTCCGGTTGCAGTAAAGTTTAATCTAGCTCTCGATTCGGTTATATCGGTTACCGTAAGATCGGTTATCGGCGCTGGTGCTTCAATATCAGGTAACACCGTAAGCGTTACCAAAATTGTTACCTCAGGCGTGACAGGGTCATTGGTTTGAATAACGATCTCCCCGACATGGATGCCGGATACTAGGTCAGTGGGGTCGATAGTCAGGAAAAGCTCTAATGTTTCACCTGATGCCACTGTGCCGGAGAGTAATTCGGGCGGCAACGCGATCCACTGAGGTCCAGACAACTTCAAAGCTTCAAAAGCATTCAGCCTGCCGCCGGTCACTGTGCGTGATTCAAGATTCGGGAGTGGATCAGTACTGTCGAATAAAATTTGCTTAATTTTAAGATTACTAAGGCTGGGTGCATGAGCCTTGAGCAATGCGGCGGCCCCGGATACCTGTGGAGTGGCCATTGATGTTCCACTGAAACTCGAATAGGCGCCACCAGGCACTGAGCTCAGAATATCCACACCTGGCGCACCCAAGTCTACAGATTGTGCTCCGTATTGAGAGAAACCAGCAAGTTGATCATTGTGATCGGTGGCCGCAACAGAAACAACGTTGTCTACTTCGTAGGATGAAGGGTAGCTGGGGACGATGTCATTATCAGTCCCGTAATTCCCTGCGGCAGCCAAAAAAAGGACGCCCTTCTGGTGGGCGTATTCAATGGCAGCTCGTAAAGATTCCGAAAATCCCCCGCCACCCCAACTGTTGTTATGAATAAGTGCACCATTATCTGCTGCATAAACGATGCCTTCGATCGCAGCGCTAGTGGATCCAGAACCATTCGCACCCAGGAATTTAATACCCATCAAGGCGACTTGATGATTTACACCGACCACGCCTAGGCCATTATTACCGGTAGCGCCGATAGTACCTGCTACATGAGTACCATGGTTGGAGTCATCGAAGGGATCGCCATCATTATTCACGAAATCATACCCATAAATATCATCTACATAACCATTACTATCGTCATCAATTCCATTGCCTGCAATTTCATCCTCATTGATCCACATATTATCCACCAAGTCCGGGTGCGTGTAGTCAATGCCAGTATCAATAACAGCCACTACAACATCGCTGCTTCCCGTGGAAATGTTCCAGGCCTCCACGGCATCTATATCGGCATCAATGGTACCCCCCGTTTGTCCCAAATTATTCAGTCCCCACAGCGAGGTGAAGAGAGTGTCATCGGGAATTTCATTGGCTATCACTGCGTAATTGGGTTCCGCGAAAACAACATCGGGACGCTGACTCATCCGCTGTACGGTTTCCAGTAAGGTAGATTCGTCGTTGATTCGCCAAACCTGCATATTCAGCGAATCAATCCGATTGATCAGAAGTGCGTCGTATTGGAGATGCGAAATTGACTGCAGGGAATTCGCTTCAGCCCAGGGCTTAAATCGCACAATGATCTCGTTGGGAACATAGCTCCCTCGCTCCGGTAACTCGCTGATGATGCGAGGCTTGCGCGATTGCAAAAATCGCGGTGCAGCCTTTTGCTTTTCTGCGAATGAAGCGCTTGTCTGCTCTACTTCGCGGAAGAAGATTGAATAGATTAGCGGTGACTCACCTGTATCGATAATTTCAATTGGCGCTGAATTAGTCACGCCTTCACGCAGCTCCATGGCGATATTATTGATCGGAATTTCGACTACCGGCGGTCCAAGTGTTCTTATTGGAATAGCATTGGAGAGTGTAGAGATGTTGCCAGTCTGATCCACACCCTTGATCGCAAAATAGTAGAGCGTCTCCATGGTAAGACCAGTGATAAAAGCATCTTGCTCAGAGCCTGCGGCTGCGCCAAGCTGAGCGGCCCCCCGAATTGCCGAATTCCAATTGCCTTCATCAATGGGAATGAGGCTATAACGAATATCATAGATCGCAAGAGGCGGCGCCACTATCCCCGCGTCTCCTACTGCTTGCCAAGTCAGTTGGACTGCATCGAAGTTTGGCGAACTAGCGCCCAAGGTGCTTACAGCTGGTGGCGGTGTAACATCATCGGTGACTTGGAAGAACAGTGGTACTGCCATGGTGTCCTGATAGAGAGAGTTGTGCCGTAGGAATGCACTGGCATACAAATCTCCAGGCGGAACATTGGCTGCAAATTCAAGCGGTATATTTTGCGTCTGGCCCGGCGCAAGCACACCTGCGTATGAATTAATTCCATTACTTGTTACCCAGCTCGGAGGAGTGTCCGCAACGAGAATCTCCAGATCAAAATGAAGATCGAGCAAACCATCATTGCTAATGGAAAATGATTGCTGTCCACCCTGATTCTGTTCCATGCTGAGCGGGCCAACATTACTTGTATCAATTGATGCGAAAGGTGTAGGAACCGTCTTGGCGTAAAGAACGTTCGATATTGGTCCCAATTCGTCTTGGGCATTGACCGCCCTGATCGCGAAGTAATAGGCCGTATCCTGCTCTAGATTATCAGCTAGAAAATCTGCCTGCTCCCCAGCGGGGGCTGGGGTAATGCTGTGCTCAAAAATAGTGGCTTGTGACCAATTATCTTCCGTCAGAACCTGATCGCTGTAGCGAACGTCATAGTCTGGAGCAAACGGTACTGGAGTTGACCAAATTGCAGCTAATGTCTCGAGAGTAAGGCCGTTCGCCCTTAAATCTAGGATCGCTCCTGGGAGTGCTTCACGAATATTGAATGTTACTGATGAACTAACTGATGCTCCAAACGCATCACTTGCCCGATAGTTGATTTGATTATTACCAACAGTGTAATCAGCATTAGGTCGAAAGATAAAAGTGCCATTGCTACTAAATGTCAAAGCCCCATTTAGCGTATCTACGTTTGTCAGTAGCTCAAAAAACAATGGCTCATTGTCTGGATCATTAGCAGTTGCTTGCCTGAGAACATAAGACCCTGCATAGACATCATGACTCTGGCTCTCCGCCTGTGGAGGAATGTTATCTCGAGTTTTCACAGTAAAGGTGTCACTTACCCCACCAATCGTCAAAGTGACATTTGTTTCAGTTAGAGTATTCGTGGACGAGGTTTGCCGAACAACCACAGTCTGCATGTTCTGAATGATGCCGTTTAGCGTCGTGAAGGCTCCCCCATTGATAGCGTATTCGCCGCCGGCCACAATGATCGAGGCAGCAGTGTTAATGCCCATGATGGTGATGGAGTCGGACGTAATTAATATATTTGGGTTAACAGTAGTTTGATCGGCGAAGGTGAAGGCGTTAGGTATACTGTCGCGGGGCGCAGTTGTGTTGTCGCCGCTGCCGCCACCGCTACCGCCACCACATGCGGACAGGGCCAGCACTATACACAACGCCACAACGCCAACGCTCTGCCTTATCAACCAAAATAAACTTACATTCAAAAAATTACTTCTCACTATGAAAATCACCATGCATGGCGGCCGTGAAAATATCTTAGTAAGCAGTATAGGGGCCTCATTTGCGGCCAACAACGGTATATAGCGCTTTGTTACATCAACTTACAAGCGATCGAAATTCAGTAAACTATGACCACGCCATTACTGAGTGGGTGTGTGGATGCCATTTCCCAGTCGATGACTACCTGCTGGTCTTCGAACTAATAGAATCCAGCCGGGCCGGCAAGGCAGTCCTGAATTGGGACTAGTCAGTCAATCTCACAGAAACAATGTGAATAGACGCCTTTTGGATCATTGAATTGAGAGAGATCAGCCAATACCTGCTGCAATTTGCTGGCAAACGATTCAAGCGCTGAAGGGCCCCGGAGTAACGCCGCCACATCCAAACCGCCACTCTTCGATATTGCGAGAAAATCGAGAATTATTTTCTCTGTTGGCGATACACTGGTCTCTATGAGTTTCCGCCCATAGGTCTCGCCTTCGAGGCCGGCGAGTTCTGCAGCGATACGAATCGCATCCTCGTAGGTACCCAATTCATCGATCAGGCCACGCTCGAAAGCATCCTGCCCTGTCCAAACCTGTCCTTGAGCAACAGAATCAACGTCGATTTTTTCCATGCCTCGAAAATCGGCTACGCCGGAAATAAAATCATCATAAGTGTCGTTAATGATAAGTTGAAAAAGGTCCTTCACTGCTGCTGACATTTCACGGTCGGGCCGTAATTGCCCCACCCATGGCGTCGTACCGACACCGTCTATTCCAACTCCAATAGCCTCCAGCGAACGCTGATAAGTCGGGAACATGCCAAAAACGCCGATTGATCCGGTTATAGTTGCCGGACTCGCAATAATCCTGTCTGCACTCACTGAGATCCAGTAACCGCCTGACGCCGCGACACTGCTCATTGATGCCACAACCGGTTTCCCCGCTGCCTGCAGAGCCAATATCTCATGCGCGATGAGCTCCGAGGCGAATACGCTGCCGCCCGGGCTGTCGACGCGCAGTACAACGGCCTTCACTGTATCGTCTGATAGCGCGTTGCGCAGTAACACCGCGGTTGAGTCGCCACCAACAGATCCTGATGATTGCGTGCCATTTAGAATGGCGCCAACCGCCATCACAATAGCAACATTTTCATCTTGCGCATCATCGCCGTTCATCAGGCGCATATTGTCCAGATAGTCTGAGGAATTTACTGAGGCATACAGAGTACTATCCGCCTCATCTTCGCCAGCATAAGCCTTCAGTACCGCTCGTAATTCAGCGCGGCTTAGCAGTTTATCAATCAGCCCTGCCTCTCGCGCCGCAGCAGCGATATCGCCGTCGGCGGCAACAACATGCGCTACCAGACCCTGCGTAAAGCCGTCGATTGTTCCCGCATCCATGCCGCGAGCGGCCTCGACGTCTTGCTGATACATCGTCCAGAATTGATTTATCAATCGGGTGCGTGATTCGCGATCCTCTGGTGACATGTCCATTCGCGTATACGGCTCAACAAACGACTTATGCGTTCCTACGCGAAACACATTCCAATCAACCAACAGAGTGTCGATAGCCTCTTTGTAGTAACTCCTGAAGCCGCCATAGCCTTGTAGAAAAACCATGCCCTCCGGATGCATATAGATTTCATCAGCATGTGCCGCCAGGTGATAGCCCGCCTGACTAAAGAAATCGGCACTCGCAACCACAGGCTTACCAGATTCTCTGAATTCCTCCAGCGCTGCAGCAATGCGGCGCAACTTACTCAATCCGCCACCCAAGATTGCACTCAACTCAAGATGCACAGCCACTATGCGATTGTCAGTCTTTGCGAAAGTGAGCGCATCGATGACATCTTGGACCAGCGTTTGTGGCGGGGCATCATCGATCAACTCAGCGAGCGCCCGATCATAGGGATCGCCATCCAGCTGATCGACCAACGGCCCTACGGGCTGAAGAAATAGCACCGCATGCTTTGGTAATAAGGGTGGTGCACTGGATATCGCGCCGAAAAAGCCTAAAAACAGCATAACCAAAAGCAGCAGATGCAGAATTTTTCTGACGCCGTCGACGCCGTGCCAAATACTGGAGACCAGTCTGGTCAAGAAGCTCTTATTGCTCATAGCGCAACCCTAAATCGATACCGAAGTGTAACTAATCCTGTAAATCTTTCCCGCATGATCGTCACTGACTAACATCGAGCCGTCCTCCAAAACCACCAAATCAACAGGACGGCCTGATACGGATTCGTTCTGTAACCAACCGGTTGCGAAGCGCTCATATGAAACAGGCACCCCCTCCTGAAATCTTACCAGCGAAATACGATAGCCTATCTTCTTTGATCGATTCCAAGAGCCATGCTCTGCAATAAACACCTGCCCACGATATTCAGAGGGAAACATATCGCCGGAATAGAACGTGAGACCCAGAGGAGCAACATGCGAATCAAGCTTTTGCACTGGTGCGCGATAGTCTGAACAGTCTTTCTCTTGACCAAACATTGGGTCGAGCAATTCACCAGCATGGCAGTAGGGAAATCCGAAGTTCTGTCCTTTTGCGTCGACATTATTCAACTCCCCGGGCGGCAAATCATCGCCGAGCATGTCGCGGCCGTTATCGGTAAACCACAATTCTTTAGTCTCGGGGTGCCACGTCAAGCCAACTGAGTTGCGAATCCCCGTTGCATAGGTCTCTCGTTCGCTGCCATCAGCATTCATTCGGATGATCTGTGCGTAGCCTGGCTCCTCACAAATATTGCAAGGCGCACCTATACTAATATAAAGCTTATTGTCCGGACCAAAACCGATATACCGCCAGCCATGCCATTCTTCAGACGGTAGATCAATATTGAGCACAACCGGGTCTGGAACGTTGTCAAGATTCGATTCAATATCGTCATAACGGTAGACTCGATCTATCTCAGCGACGTACAAATCACCCTCGTGGAAAGCGATGCCGTTGGGCGTCTGCAAATCGTCATCGAGAGTTATCGTTCGAGTAACCCCACCCTCAGACACGACTGCGAAAACACCCCTGCCACTGCGGTTGGAAGCGAATACTGTGCCGTTGGCTCCAAGGGCCAACGAACGTGCGTTTGGGACATCGGCGTATTCTTCGATACTAAACCCGGATGGCAACACGATGTCTTCAACCGCAAATGTTGTAAGCGATACAGAGCAAGCGGCGATTACTGCAATCAATCTATGCATTCTAAACCTCATATGGTCAATCGCTATTCAGATAGAAAGAACAGAGATAGCTGGGGGGAAAATGTAATCAGGATAACTGACAACATCAAAATAATAAGAAACGGAAAGGTCGCAGAATACACATGCATGATCGGTTTTTCGAATCGATAGCTCGCGATAAACAAATTCAAGCCGACCGGTGGCGTCAGGTACCCCAACTGCATTGCGGCCAGGAACACTATTCCTAAATGGACTTCGTTAATACTGTAACCCGCTGCGATTGGTAATATTAGCGGAACCACCAATACGATTGCCGAAAATATATCGAGAATCGCACCAAGGATTAACAGGAACAGCAGCAATAGAATTAAAAATGTCGTCGGACTACTAACCAAGTTCTCAACAACTTCAAACAGGCGTTGAGGAATGTCAGCATCAATCATGTAGCTGGTCGATGCCACTGATACACCGAGAATAATGAGAATGCCGCCCACGAGGACCATCGATGAGCGCATGATCTGAGGTAACTTGCGAAGCGGAATCTCACGCAGTATGAAAACCTCAACGATCACTACATACAAAGCTGTAATCGCAGCAGCTTCTGACACGGCAAAGAATCCGGAGTAAATTCCACCCAGCACAATAATAGGCAATGGCAGCTCCCAAAACGACTCACGAAGTGCGGCTCCAACGTCCTTCAATGAAAATGAGCTAATGGGTTTTCGAATATGTCGATTGACCCAAAGACTGTAACCCGCCAACATAAGTAACATGAGTAACCCAGGAAGGATGCCCGCGAGGAATAACTGGTCGATCGAAACTTTGGCGACGACGCCATAAAGAATTAGCGGCAGTGACGGCGCGAACAAAAGACCTAAACTACCAGCCGATGTCACGAGGCCAAGGTTGAACTTGTCGCCATAACCATCTTCTTTCAGGGCAGGATACAAAATCGCACCGAGAGCGATGATCGTTACACCAGAAGCCCCCGTGAACGCCGTGAAAAACGCGCACGCTGCCAGGCAAACCAACGCCAAACCACCCGGCATCCAGCCAAACATCGCTCCAGTCAATCGAACCAATCGTTTCGGCGCATTGCTTTCGCTTAACAAGTACCCAGCAAAAGTGAAAAGCGGGATTGCCGCAAGAAATGGCATGCTGGCGATACTTTGTATCTCGATCGCCATGATCATTAAGTCGGAATCCTGCCCATAAAACCCAAGCATCGCACTCGCCGCAATGACAGCGAACAATGGCGCGCCAAGAATCGCGAGAAATGCCAGAACGATACTGAAGAGGATCATTCCGCTGTCCTGTCGAAAAAGATAGCACCTGCCTGTTTAAGTACATCGATCAAAAATCGATATGAAATCAGGAAAAAAGCGACGGGCATTATTGAATGGGCGATCCATGCCGGCGTGTTTACCAGCACGGTGTCCCCGTACTCGATTTCGATCTGCAGGTATCGCCATGCCTGGACTGCAATAACAGCACAAACGGCAGTCGCGAAAATGTCGACGAGCAAGCGAATCAATTTTACAGCACTATCAGGAAGGATATGCGAAAGCGCGTCGATTCGAATATGGCGGTTTTCGCGGCAGGCTGCTATTGAGCCCACCAACGCAAGCCATAAAACCATTAATCGAACCAGCTCATCTGCCCAGCCAAAGCCGGTGCCGAACACCTCGCGCATTAGGATCTGGCCAACAGCGACGAGCATCATCATCGTCAGCATGGAAACCAACATGGCGGTTTCGGCAGCTGCTCCCACCTTGTCCAGGCGATTTAGTAACGGTTGGAGCTTCACTTGACGACTTATTCGCTGGCAGCGACCTTCTCGCTGCGATAATCGGCAATGTGATCCAACATTTCTTTATAGAGCTCTAATGAAAAACCGCCATCGGAACCCAGCTTAAGATTCGATTCGAGAAGCAGCTTTCGAACCTTGACGAACTCTTTATCGTCAAATCGTACCTCTTCAATGCCGCTTTTGAGAAGGGCCTTGAACGCACCTTCATTGTCCGCCAGGCTTGCTTTATCGAAGTTCGCGTACGTTTTGCTCATGACTTCACGAACGATCGCCTGATCGTCACTGCCGATCTTTTCGAAGGCCTTTTTATCGATGGCTAGGTATCCAAAGGTATAAATCAATGGCATACGCGTTACATACTTAACCTTTGTGTGCCATTGCAATACCAAGCCAACCATTACCGGAATAGCAACAATATCGATTAGGCCTGTTTGCAGTCCGGTCAACACATCGGTCAACGGAAATGTAACTGGGTTAAGTGAAAGCGCCTCCATAGATTTATAGCTCATTACGTCGCCTTCCGGCACCCACACTCGCTTTCCCTTGAGGTCCGCAAGGGTTTGTATTGGCTTGTTGGACATGATATTGGCGAATCCAGAGGTAGCAAAACCGAAGTTGATGAAGCCTGCGTCTTCAAGGCCCTCTTGGAGTCCAGCGTCCATCTTAGTGCGGACATAAGCAGCCTCTTCCTCGGAGTTGAATACCAATGGCATACCATAGAGATTCAAATCCAAGTACTGCGCCGCAAGAGAGGTTGGCGTAAATGCCCCACCCTGTAACTGTCGAATACGAATTTGACTCAACATTTTGGAGTCGCTGCCCTTGATTCCACCACCGTAGTACTTGAACACGACTCGGCCTTCAGTCCGCTCGTTAATCTCTTTGGCACTCGCTCGCATGTCTTTCATCCACTGCGTTCCATCCGGAGTGGCGGTGGCGATTTTCAATGTAACAGCCGAAATAGCTGGTGCACTTAACATTAAGAGTGCAACTGATAAGAAGAGTTTTTTCATAACTAGTAAGCTCTAATGTCTGGTATCCCATGGCCTAACTGAATAATCAGAAGTAGTCATCCGCTTCAGCAAGTAATGTGGCAGCCTCTTTCTGGGCCATAACGTTGGTTAATACGAATCCGTTCTGATTGGGATCCGCGTCCAGAACCTCGTTCAACAACCGATCGTGCAATTCTCGTTCATACATTAATTTCGCATAACCTTTTGCGTATTCCAGCTTGGCGTTCAAGTCATGACCAGATGATTCCACAATCGCCTTTTCAAAAAACTCGCGAGCTAATTCCGGCTCACCGCCCAGTGTCGGCGGCCGCAGTGAGTGCATTATCCCCATATACGTATACACGCTACTGTTAACTGCATCACCACTTATGTTCAGGTAGTGATCGAACAATGCCTGAATCAGCGGAAATTCGGCGACCGTGTCCCAACTGGAGCTTCGCGCCCTCAAGTACGCCAGAGACGCGAGCCCATAAGAAAATAATATATCCGCATCCTTCGAACCAATCCCATCCAAGGTGGCCACGAATTCGTCATAGGTAACGTTCGGCCATACGCAAGATGGCTCATAGGTCTCGCACATTGCTCTTAACCCGTAACCGCGCGCACGGCCCGTCAATTTCATCGAGCGCTCTTCACCGCTGACAAATACGGCACCGTAAGTGGCATACAGGCTAGCGCCCGCGGCCAATAATTGCGGATTATCCGAACTGCCTTCTATCATGCTGTCCATAGTTAGCATCAAGGTTGGGAGCCCATCGCGAACGAGCTCCGGGTCGTCTTGGTTGAGGACGGAAGCAGCTAAATCACTCGAAAAGCTCGAGGCGGCATTGGATACCAAAACGGCACAACCACTCGACAGCGAAGATAGAACGATAATCAGGAAAACTTTTCTCATATCACGAAAGACTCGACAGCAGGCTATTAGTTCAGCTCAAAGTGCCTGAATGTTACGCATTATAACGAAAAAAGCCCCGGATACTGACGTAACCGGGGCGATGATGTCTCTCTGATACGTTTCAGATTTTTTCTTTAATCCTCGCAGCCTTACCAGTCAGGCCCCGCAGATAATAAAGTTTCGCGCGGCGAACATCGCCACGTCGCTTAACTTCGACCGAGTCTACGACTGGACTGTAAGTCTGAAATACTCGCTCAACACCTTCACCATGCGAGATTTTACGAACGGTGAAAGAGGAATTGAGGCCACGATTGCGCTTGGCGATGACTATACCCTCAAACGCCTGTAGGCGCTCGCGAGCTCCTTCTTTAACCTTGACCTGCACAACAATTGTGTCACCCGGGGCAAATGGCGGAAGCTCCTTACCCATTTGCTCTTGTTCGATCGCTTCGATTATTTTACTCATTGACTTTGCTCTTTTAAAAATTCGTCAAGCAACGTTTGTTGCTCGTCATCTAAATCCAGTTTTTCCAACAGATCGGGCCGCCTCAAATAGCTGCATCCCAGAGCCTGCTTCTGTCGCCACCTGGCGATTCGATCGTGGTCGCCAGACAACAAAACATCCGGAACCTTACGCCCTACTATCTCCTCAGGTCTCGTATAGTGAGGATAATCCAGCAACCCCTCCATAAAGGAGTCTTGCGCTGCTGACTCATCATCTCCCAGTACACCTGGAAGTAATCGCACTACTGCGTCAATTACTGCCATCGCCGCAATTTCGCCACCCGAAAGCACAAAATCACCAAGAGAAACCTCTTCATCGATGTGCGACTCAAGCAGTCGCTCATCGATTCCTTCGTAACGCCCCGCCAGCAATACCAAGCCAGGCATCTTTGCAAACCCCTGCGCCATCGCCTGATCGAAAGCCCGACCCTTCGGCGACAAATATACCACCGGACAACCAACAGGCAAATTGCCTTTAGCTGCCTCAAGGGCCGCCGCAACTGGCTCATACTTCATTACCATGCCGGGCCCACCACCATAAGGCCTGTCATCTACGGTGCGGTGTGCGTCGCTCGCATAATCACGCGGGTTCTCAATCTCCAGCATCATCAACTCACGTTGCTGTGCTCTCCCTACAACACCATGCTCACCGATGGTACTTACCATTTCGGGAAACAAGCTAACGACGCTAATATGCATCCTGTCAGTCCCATTCCCAATCAACGTGAACCTGTCGCTTGACCAAATCGACGTTGATTACAATTTCTTCATTAACGAACGGAACTAATCTCTCCTGTTCGCCTTCTATTACCATCACATCGTGTGCGCCGGTTTCGAGCATTTCCTTGATCGTGCCAAGCTCAGTGCCATCACGATGTATGACCATTAGCCCCGTTAGGTCCGACCAATAATAATGGCCGGCATCCAGTACCGGCAACTCACTCCTGTTGACGCCTATCTCGGTGTCAATCAGCGCTGCCGCCTGCTCCCGATCATCAACCCCTTCAAGGTGCAAAATGACCGACTTTCCGTGTCGTTGCCCTTCGACAACATTGGTGGGCTGCCACTCACCATCTCGGCCAAGAAGCAAACCCTTGTATTGCAAGACTGCTTCACGTGGTTCGGTGTAGGAAAACACCCTCACCCATCCTCGGACCCCAAATAAGCCGGAAATTCGGCCCAGAACGACAGGATCAGGAAACAATAGCTTAAACGCTAACAGCGGCCTTGCGGTGCTGCTTCAAGAGTGACGCAACGCGATCAGATGGTTGTGCACCTTGGCCAACCCAATAATCAACGCGCTCAAAATCAATACGAAGATTCTCTTCGTTTTCTTGACCGACTGGGTTAAAAAAACCAAGCCGTTCGATGTACCGGCCGTCACGGCCATTACGAGAATCGGTAACCACCAAGTGATAAAAAGGGCGTTTCTTCGCGCCTGCGCGCGAAAGTCGAATACTTACCATTACATTTCCGTATAAAAACCAAAGAGAGGCAGACATGCCTTGACCCGGGCTGGCCCGAGTAGACGGCGCATTGTACGGGTTTTCCGGCAAATGTGAAGCGTTTATGCAGGCGAAATACTCAAGTTTTTCCGTGGGTTACAAGGGCCCCAATCGTCCGCCGCCGCAAAATCGTCAATTTGAGAGAGAATACCGTGCTTTTCTAGCTAAATCCCGGCGGCATACCGCCTCCAGGCATGCCTCGCATCATCTTTTGCACACCACCCTTAGACATCTTTTTCATCATCCTTTCCATCTGCAAATGCTGCTTCAGAAGACGATTCACATCCTGAATATTTTGTCCCGCGCCTACCGCAATACGCCTTTTTCGGGAACCATTAATAATTTTCGGATACTGCCTCTCACCAGGGGTCATCGAGTTAATGATTGCTATTTGACGAGCGATCTTTTTCTCGTTACCGGCATCCTTCAATGCAGCAGAATTAACGTTTCCAGGAATCGGTAATTTCTCGAGCATGGAGGCGAGCCCCCCCATGCTCATCATCTGCAGAAGCTGGTCGCGCAGATCAGTCAGATCGAAACCTCGTCCTTTCTTTAGTTTTCTGGCGAGCTTTTCAGTCTTGTCCTTGCTGACTTTCTGTTCAATCTCCTCGACAAGAGTCAGAACGTCGCCCATGCCTAGAATTCGTGAAGCCATTCGATCGGGGTGGAATGCTTCAAGCGCATCAAGCTTTTCGCCGACGCCCATGAAGCGGATTGGCTGCCCAGTAACCTCACGCACTGATAATGCAACGCCACCTTTGGCATCACCATCTGCCTTGGTCAGTATGATCCCAGTCAGTGGTAGCGCCTGATCGAAAGCAATCGCGGCATTGACCGCATCTTGCCCTGCCATGCTGTCAACGACGAATAATGTTTCGTGTGGCTTGGCCTCGGCATGAACTGCCTTAGCTTCCTGCATTAGTTCTTCGTCAACATGCAGCCGCCCTGCCGTGTCGACGATCAGTACATCCGCGTGGGACAGCGCTGCCTCATTCAGTGCACGTTTGACGATGTGCACCGGCTCCTCATCAGCACTACTGACCGTGTGTAACGCACCGACTTCTACAGCGAGCGTTTTCAGCTGCAAGATTGCAGCGGGGCGATGCACATCGACACTGACGAGCATGACTTTCTTTTTATCGTGTTCGATAAGGCGCTTGGCGAGTTTCGCAACTGTCGTCGTCTTACCGGCGCCCTGCAGTCCGGCGAGCATGATAACGACCGGTGGCTGCGTCTTGAAATTAAGTGGTACTGATTCGCTGCCAAGGATGCGTACTAATTCTGCGTTAATGATTTTTATAAGTGCTTGGCCCGGCGTCAGACTTTTACCGACTTCTGCGCCTAAGGCGCGTTCTCGAATTCGATCGATGAACGTTTTTACTACGGGCAGCGCTACATCCGCCTCGAGTAACGCGAGCCGTACCTGACGCAAAGTGTCTTTTATATTGGCTTCAGTTAATCGTCCCCTGCCCGATAAATTTCGGGCAGCGTCCGATAGCCGGCCACTTAGGTTCTCAAACATGGCGAAAGTGTATCGCAGGAACGTGCTGACTGCCGAGTCCTTATATCGCGCATGGAGCGCAGTCTTACACCATCAGGATCATATCGAAATAGCGTAAACGATCAGAGGTGTATCACAGTTCTCGTCGAAAATTCGATCGGCAAGCATCGGCAAACCTGCAATATGGTCGAGATGTGTATGCGTAAGGAAGGGCGTGACGAATGGAGTCCATACCCTAAAGCACTAAGTCATAGATGCCAGTGCTGGCATCTATCAGGCTGTCATCGTCGATTAATAACACGGCTGCCTATAATCCAGTGCCGATTCCGCTGCTGCATCAAAATACGCAAATTCTTGATTAAGAGGGTTCTCTTGACCTATGCCATATGGGATGATCATAAGAATACAAAGTTGAGAAGGGATTATAATTTCTTTAAGGCTTGTTAATCGTTGCTGAAGCGTGAATAATAGATGCAAATGAGAATCATTCCTATTTAGAGTCTATCGGGTTTCTGTGTCTGAAGTTATAATTTTCTTGCTGTATCTCATGTCTGCTGGGGCGATTGGCGTATCGTGCTTGCCAAGATACTCCGCTGCAGCGGGTACCTTATTCCTCGTCGCCTGGGCTTTGGCTGCGACAGGAGCATCCATACACAGCATTTACCTATATGGGTCCATCCTTATTGGCGATGGGTTTAACTTCTCATTCGGTAATACAGTTTCGATGATTGGCGTGGAACTCGCACTGGTCGGCTTGATCGCAGCAATCCGGCCAGCATTACGCGGCATCTCAGCTGGACTGCTACTGCTTGGCGCCATCGCCGTGGTTACCACGGGCTTCGAAAGCTCAGTCACCGACTTGACCG
>JABIQN010000068.1 GCA_018699395.1 Gammaproteobacteria bacterium | reverse complement strand
TTCGAAGGCAGCGAAGGCATTATTGTCATCGCGGCGACGAATCGTCCTGATGTATTGGATCCCGCATTGTTACGTCCTGGTCGGTTCGACCGTCAGGTCGTTGTACCATTGCCTGACGTCCGTGGCCGCGAACAGATTTTGAAGGTGCATATGCGCAAGGTGCCATTATCAGATGACGTGAAGCTATCAAAAATTGCGCGCGGTACACCCGGGTTTTCAGGCGCGGATCTTGCCAACCTTGTTAATGAAGCTGCCTTGGTTGCAGCGCGCTCAAATAAACGCGTTGTCAGTATGGAAGAGTTTGAGCAAGCCAAAGACAAAATCATGATGGGTGCCGAGCGGCGCTCACTGGTTATGAGTGAGGCAGAGAAGCTCAATACCGCATACCACGAAGCTGGCCACGCAATTGTTGGCTATCTGGTTCCTGAGCATGACCCGGTTTACAAAGTCACGATCATTCCAAGAGGCAGGGCCTTGGGCGTGACCATGTATCTCCCTGAGGAAGATCGCTATAGCATGTCGCGACAACGTCTGGAAAGTAGCATCTCAAGCTTGTTCGGCGGCCGTATAGCTGAAGAAATGATCAATGGCGCCGGTGGCGTAACGACAGGGGCTTCAAATGACATTGAGCGCGCGACGGATATTGCTCGCAATATGGTTACTAAATGGGGATTGTCCGACAGGCTTGGACCGTTGACGTATAGCGAAGATGAGGGAGAGGTGTTCCTCGGTCGGTCTGTCACTCAGCATAAGCAAGTCTCGGATGAGACCGCGAATGCGATCGACGAAGAGATTCGACACATCATCGATTCAAATTACAGTCGCTCCAAACAACTCCTCGAAGCCAATGTCGACAAACTTCATACGATGGCAAATGCACTAATTAAGTATGAAATAATCGATGAAGCTCAGATTAAGGACATCATGGAAGGTCGCGAACCCCGACCTCCCGAGGATTGGGGTGATTCGATAGAGGATCCCAAGCAGCCTAATGATGGACCTATAGCCACGGAAGCCGACGAGGTGACGGGCGGTATTGGCGGCACAGCGCAAGAACACTAATCTCTTGCTAGAGCTTGGTACTCTGAATTTCCCATGTCCGTCGGTGATGGGTATTCTCAATGTTACGCCTGATTCTTTCTCTGATGGAGGCTATTTTGTCGAGCTCGATGCAGCAAGGGAGCAGGCCGAGCGTATGGTCTCCGACGGTGCATCCATCATTGATATCGGTGGCGAGTCTACTCGCCCCGGCGCTGAAGATGTTAGTGAATCGCTGGAATTGGATCGGGTTTTGCCGATCGTCGAAGCTCTCAGAGAGACGACTGATTTACCGATCTCCATAGATACCAGTAAAGTGGCGGTCATGCGGGAAGCCGTGGCTGCCGGCGCGAACATGATCAATGATGTTTTAGCACTACAGGCACCTGGTGCCATTGAGGCAGTAATCAAGCTTCAAGTGCCGGTTTGCCTTATGCACATGCAAGGACGCCCCCGCAGCATGCAGCAGGCACCGGTCTATGATGATGTAACTGCTGATGTGGTTGCGTTTCTCGGTGCCCGGGTAGAAAAATGCGTAGAAGCTGGAATCCCCAGAGAATTGATTATTGTTGATCCCGGCTTTGGCTTCGGGAAAACACATGAACATAATGTCGAATTATTGGCGAATCTGCGACAATTGCAGACATTGGGATTCCCGGTACTGGTTGGATTGTCGCGAAAGTCCACTCTTGGCCAAATAACAGGTCGAGATGTGTCTGGTCGATTGACCGACAGTATTGCAGCCGCCGTGATAGCTGTTCTGAGTGGGGCTGCGATAATTCGCGCTCACGATGTCAGAGAGACGGTAGATGCGCTAGAAATAGCCCGGACCGTAATGGAGGCAGGAGCATGAAAAAACAGTTTTTTGGAACAGATGGTGTTCGCGGAACGGTTGGCAGTGAACCCATGACGGCAGATTTCGCCATGCGTTTGGCAAGCGCTGCTGCGCAAGTACTCGTACCCAAAGGCGGCACGGTAGTCATAGGGAAAGACACGCGCTTGTCTGGCTACATGTTCGAGTCGGCGCTCGAAGCTGGATTTGTTGCAGCTGGGGCTGATGTATTATTACTTGGCCCGCTGCCAACCCCTGGAATTGCTCGATTAACCCAGGAGTTTGACGCGGATTTAGGCGTAGTTATCAGCGCGTCACATAATGCCTATTGCGATAATGGCATTAAATTCTTTGATCCATCCGGGTCCAAGCTCACCAACGAAATTGAGCGCAAGATCGAGGAGCACCTCACGAACAAGGCGATCACCCTTGAATCTAAATCCCTCGGCAAGGCGAAGCGTATTGACACGGCCCGTGTCCGATATCAGGAGTTTTGTATTGCGAGTATGCCTAAGGGATTAGATCTTGAGGGTCTCAAGGTCGTTTTCGATGGCGCAAATGGTGCCGGATATAAGGTCGGCCCGCGAACGTTTGGGTATCTTGGCGCCGATGTAATTCCCATCGGTTGTTCACCGAATGGAAGGAATATCAATGACGGTTGCGGTTCCACCGAACCCGGTTTGTTGCAGCTGACTGTACCTGCATTGAATGCCGACGTCGGCGTTGCCTTGGACGGCGATGGCGACCGACTGGCCATGGTAGACGAGAATGGACAACTGATCGACGGCGACCAGTTACTGTATGTGTTGGCGATGGCGCGCCATCATGACGCTACACTCAAAGGGCCCATTGTCGGGACTGTAATGAGCAATCTCGGCTTGGAAAAAGCGCTGAAGGCCGAGAGAATCGATTTTCAGCGCGCAAATGTCGGTGATCGATACGTTCTGGAGGCGCTCCGGGCGTCGGGCGGAATCATTGGTGGAGAAACATCCGGTCATATGATTATGTTAGACAAAAGCACCACAGGTGACGGTTTGATCTGCGCATTGCAGGTGCTTGCGATTATGAAGAAGACCGGCAAGATGCTCTCGGAACTCGTCGCGGGTATGTTCAAATACCCTCAGATAATGATCAATGTGCCGACTGAGCGGCGTCTAAGTCTCGAATTATCGACAGAAATGCAGGCCGCAGTCGCCACAGCTGAGGCTGAATTGGGAGCCATTGGTCGCGTTGTTCTGCGGGCTTCGGGAACTGAGTCGGTCATTCGAGTCATGGTTGAGGGTAAGAATAATGATCAGGTTGTCGCAATTGCGAAGCGATTAGCTGCGGCTGTAGCGGATTCGGCGACCTGATTGCTTTAATCTATATTGTTTATGCGTTGATTTGCCGAGGTAGCCTCGGTATCCTTGCGCGCCTTTCGATCTCGGGATAGTTAATCAAAATGCGTGAATTTCTTATTGCTGGCAACTGGAAAATGAATGGCAGCAGTGCTGCCAGTGACACTCTTGTCTCGGGTATCGTTGATGGGATCCCTGAGGGGGGCGGTTTTCGCTTGTTGGTCTGTCCACCGTTTCCCTATTTAGCTTCGGTTGCCATTCAGGTATCGAGTAGTGCGATCTCGCTCGGAGCGCAAAATGTGTCTGAACATAAAGCGGGTGCCTTTACCGGGGAAACTGCAGCATCGATGTTGAAAGAGCTTGGCTGTGGATATGTCATTGTTGGTCACTCCGAACGTAGAGCGATTTTTGGTGAGACCAGTGAACAAGTTGCAGCCAAGTATATTGCGGCCCAGGCGGCTGGGATCGTACCTATTTTATGTGTTGGCGAAACGCTGGAAGAGCGTGAAGCGTCGGCAACAGAAGATATTATCGATGGACAGCTTGACGCCGTTCTTGACGCCGCGGGAGTAGACTCGTTCGCGTCAGCGGTAATTGCTTATGAGCCGGTGTGGGCGATAGGTACTGGAATGACAGCGACACCAGAACAGGCTCAGGATGTGCATCGCCACATTCGGGTGCGACTGGCAGAACAAAATGCAGAGTTAGCCGACACGGTTCAGATTCTGTATGGCGGCAGCATGAAGGGCGAAAATGCGCCTGGATTGTTATCAATGCCGGATATTGATGGCGGTCTGATAGGTGGGGCGTCACTGAAGGCGGATGATTTTCTGGCAATTGCAGCAGCTGCAGCTGCTGCACATTAATAATGCTAGAGCTCAAAGTCATGTCTTGCAATGAACGATTACTGAGAACTTAATGGACACTCTTCAAAAAACAGTACTTATCGGTCATACATTGATCGCGTTACTGATCATTGCGCTTGTATTATTACAGCGAGGTAAAGGCGCTGACGCTGGAGCAGCTTTCGGCGCCGGAGCTTCTGGTACCGTGTTTGGCTCCCGCGGCTCAGGCAGTTTCTTCTCGCGTGCAACTGCGGTATGCGCGACAGCATTCTTCGTAACGAGCCTGACGCTCGCGTATTTGAGCAGTCAGAATTCGGCGGCACCGAGTAGCCTCGTTGAGGAGGCTCCGGTGATTAAAGAAACGGCAATGCCGGATACGAACATACCCACTATTGCGTTAGATGCTGATGCGATAGACGCGGATGATGATATGCCTTATTTGACTGATGCCGAGGTCGACGGCGCATCGGTAGTTCCGAATACGGAATAAGCCAAGCCGTTTGGCTGAATAATTGAGCGGCATAGTAATTCAAGAATTTGCTCTGGTGGTGGAATTGGTAGACACGCTGTCTTGAGGGGGCAGTGGCGTGAGCCGTGCGAGTTCGAGTCTCGCTCAGAGCACCAATTACCGAAATCGGCCTGTTCACAGGAAGTGTGTTACAGGCCGATTTTTTTGTGCGTCTATCAGCGCATCTACCGATGTCAAAAAGGGTTTATTCGGCTGCGCATTGGCTGATACAATAACGCGCTGATTTGAGAGCAATATCAGCCGCCAAGCCCACAGGGCACAATAGAGAATCATGCTACAAGAATATCTTCCTATTCTGATCTTCCTTGGACTTGCTGCCGGAATCGGCCTGCTATTATTGGGGCTCGGATTCCTGATTGGTAGTGGCGAAAAGGACGGTGAGAAATTATCGCCTTACGAATGTGGTTTCGAGCCATTTGAAGACTCGCGGATGAAGTTCGACGTCCGTTATTATCTGGTTGCTATTTTGTTCATCATTTTTGATCTTGAAATCGCATTTTTATTTCCATGGGCAGTTTCTCTGGATACCGTTGGTAAATTCGGCTTACTGGCGATGGCGTTATTCCTTTCAATTCTCGTAGTTGGCTTTATTTACGAGTGGAAAAAAGGAGCGCTCGAGTGGGATTAAGCGATGCCACTGATTCTGCAGCGCCCGAAGGTGACGCAGCAGCAGCAGGCGGCAGTCTGCAGAAAAAAGGTTTTGTTGTTACCAGTGTTGATTCGGTAATGAACTGGGCGCGAACTGGCTCGTTGTGGCCGATGACCTTCGGTCTGGCTTGTTGCGCAGTTGAAATGATGCAAGCAGGCGCATCGCGCTATGACCTCGATCGATTCGGAATTATTTTTCGCCCTAGCCCGCGTCAGTCCGATTGCATGATTGTAGCTGGCACTCTGACCAATAAAATGGCGCCAGCGCTACGCAAGGTGTATGACCAAATGCCTGAGCCACGTTGGGTGGTTTCAATGGGCTCATGTGCTAATGGCGGCGGCTACTATCACTATTCGTATGCTGTCGTTCGCGGATGTGATCGGGTTGTTCCAGTCGATGTATACGTCCCGGGCTGCCCTCCGACAGCTGAGGCTCTAATTTACGGCCTTATTCAGTTGCAGAGCAAGATTCGTCGCACGAGTACGATCGCTCGATAATATGAGTAATCGGAACGAAAAGCTGGCGAGTAAGATTGATATCCGCTTCGGCGATCAGGTGGCTCGCATAGCATCAACGTGTTGTGAGCTGACCTACGAGCTGGACAGAGATGACCTCCTGAAAGTCGCCACTGCACTGCGCAACGAAGCTGATTTTGGATTCGAGATGCTAATCGATGTTTGTGGTCTGGATTATCTGCATTACGGGGATACCGAGTGGGCAACAAATAGCGCTTCCGGAACTGGATTCAGTCGCGGGGTTGAGCGTAAGCCTGTCATTTTGGACGAGGCGGATGAGTTTGACTCCAAGCGATTCGCAGTTGTTTATCATTTGCTATCGATTCAGAACAATATTCGGCTTCGATTAAGGGTCTATACCGGAACTGCAAACCCTCCGATCGTGAAATCGGTGGTGGATATCTGGAATGGCGCGAATTGGTTTGAGCGAGAAGTTTTCGATCTTTTTGGAATAATGTTCGAGGGGCATCCAGATCTTCGCCGAATCTTGACGGATTATGGTTTTATTGGGCATCCGTTTCGAAAAGACTTTCCCATCATGGGTAATACTGAAGTCAGCTACGACACTGAGCAGGGTCGAGTTATGTACAAGCCGGTGAGCATCGAGCCGCGGACATTGGTTCCACGCGTCATTCGTGACGACAACCGATATTCGACCGACCTCAGGGACGCAAATAAAGATGGCTGAGATTCAAAGTTATACAATGAATTTCGGCCCACAGCATCCGGCAGCGCACGGCGTTTTGAGGCTTGTGCTTGAGATTGACGGTGAAACCATTCAGAAGGCAGATCCTCACGTGGGCCTGTTACATCGTGGTACCGAGAAGCTCGCCGAGACGAAGCCGTTTAATCAAAGCATTGGCTATATGGACCGTCTCGATTATGTCTCGATGATGTGTAACGAGCATGGCTACGTTCTGGCGATTGAGAAGTTGCTCGGCGTAGAAGTACCGACGCGAGCCCAGTACATCCGCGTCATGTTTGATGAGATTACGAGAATTCTCAACCACCTAATGTGGTTGGGCGCACATGGTCTAGATATTGGCGCGATGACCATGTTCTTGTATTGCTTCCGTGAGCGTGAAGACCTGATGGACTGCTATGAAGCGGTGTCCGGAACTCGCATGCATGCGACCTATTATCGGCCTGGCGGTGTCTATCGGGATCTGCCAGACTCGATGCCAAAATATGCGGAATCAAAATTCCGTAGCAAGAAAGAACTCGATCGTATGAACTCTGTGCGCGACGGTTCATTGCTCGATTTTATTGAAGATTTCACGAATCGTTTTCCAGAATGTGTCGACGAATACGAGACCCTACTCACGGACAATCGAATCTGGAAGCAACGCACAGTAAACATCGCCGTGGTGTCTCCGGAACGTGCGATGCAATTGGGCTTTACTGGCCCAATGCTGCGCGGTTCAGGCATCGAATGGGACCTTCGTAAGAAGCAACCTTATGAAATATATGATCTGATGGATTTCGACATACCGGTGGGCGTAAATGGCGATTGCTATGATCGCTAT